>CAZDYS010000037.1:0-15353 GCA_964509445.1 uncultured Planctomycetaceae bacterium | reverse complement strand
CGGCAACGCGTCGGACACGTCGCCATGCCGGACATGATGCACAACATGTTCACCGGCTCGACGCCGTGGTACAGCGCCATGCCGAAGTCCCGATAGCTCGGGAACAGCCAGTCGGTCTTCCGGAGCGCGGAGGCGGCGCCGACCTGACAGGCCTCGATCCCCTCGTTCGGGATCGAGAAGCCGATGCGGCCGGAGCGCTGCAGCTTCAGGCACGTCGCGTCGAACTCGCGGACGGCGAGCATCGTGCGGTAGCAGTGCCAGAGCTCCTGCTCCGAAAGCCCCGGGTCGTAGCCGTTCACGCCACCGTCGGCGGCGATCACCTGCAGAGGTTCCGTAGCGGTCATTGGGTTTCCTCGCTGGCCCTGCGCTCACGAGCCATGCGTTCGAAGAAGAACTCGCCGGCCTTGTAGCTCGAGCGCACGAGCGGGCCGGAAGCCACGTAACGGAAGCCCATCTTCTCTCCTTCGACCTGGTACTCGGCGAAGGCGGCGGGCTCCACGTATTCGCGGACGGGAGCGTGTTGGGCGGTCGGGCGCAGGTACTGGCCGATCGTGAGGAAGTCGACCTCGGCCTCCCGCAGGAGACGCATCGAGGCGAGCACCTCCTCCCGGCTCTCCCCCAGGCCCACCATCAGGGAGGACTTGGTGAAGGAGCGCGGAGAGAGCTCCCGCGCCTGCCGGAGGGTGTCGAGAGAGCGCTCGAAGGAGCAGCGCGGGTCGCGGATCTTGCGCTGCAGGCGCGGCACGACCTCGACGTTGTGGGCCAGGACGTCCGGGCGCGCTTCCATGAGCGCGGCCAGCGGCGCGCCGGTGTAGTCGGGGATCAGCGTCTCGACGACCGTGCGCGGGCTGCGCTGCTGGATCTCGCGGACGCAGGCGGCGTAGTGCCCCGCTCCGCCGTCCGGCAGGTCGTCCCGGTCGACGCTGGTGATGACGACGTAGCCGACCTCCATCTCCGCGATCGCGCGGCCGACGTGAGCGGGCTCCTCCGGATCCGGAGGCGCCGCCTTCTGGACGGTCTTCACCGCGCAGAAGCGGCAGCGACGGGTGCACTCGTCGCCCAGGACCATCAGGGTCATGGTCGGGTGCTTGCCGCTCCAGCACTCGCCGATGTTCGGGCAGCGGGCCTCCTCGCACACGGTGTGCAGGTTCAGCCCGCGCGCGAGGCCCTTGAGACGGGCATGGCCGTCCCCGCCCGGAAGCGGGACTTTGAGCCAGCTCGGCTTGCGTTCGCGTAGCGGTCGGGGCGGATCGGAAGGGGTCCGCTGCGTTTCTGTCGGTCCAGACATAGAATCCCGGGGGAGGGTAGCAAACGGGGGGTCGGGAAGCCCGCCTGCAGAGGGGCTTGGGCGTCGTTTCGCCCCCCTGGAACGCGGACGAGCCGCTCTAACGGTCCAGGAACGGCTGCAGGCGGAGCCACACGTGTTCGCGCAGCTCGTCCCGCTCGATTCGCCCGCTTCCGTCGAGGTCCCAGCGTCCGAGGAAGTCGTCGGGACAGAGGTCGACGCCTCCGTTGGTGACCGCTCCGAGCACGCGCTCGAGCTCGTCCCGCTGCACCGCCCCGTCGCCGTCTCGATCGAGGACGCGGAACAGCTCCGGACGCCGTCGCATCTCAGAACGCGACAGCTCCTCGTCCTCGTCCCGGTCGAAGAGCGCGAGAGCCTCCTCGGAGCTCCACCCCGGAGGCAGCGGCAGCAGCACCTCGCGCCGGGACGGCCACTCGGAGCCGTCGCGTACGAAGCCGCGCTCGCGCTCGTAGTCGAACGTGCCGCGCACGAGCCGCACCGCTCCGTCGCGGTCGGCGTCGAGCGCTTGCCACTCGGGATCCTCCAGACGGAACTCGCGCGGCGTGATCCGGTCGTCGTAGGTCTTCTGGAGGTCGCGGAACGCCGCGCGCGCCGGGGCGTCCCCGTAGCGGAGCTGTCGCTTGCTGCCCGGATAGCGGGAGAGCTCGTCGAGGGTCAGCCGGCCATCCCCGTCCAGGTCGAGCGCCTCGAACACGGCGGCCTCGGCCTCGCCGCGATCCAGCGCACCGTCGCGATCGGCGTCGTGAGCGAACGGATCGACGCCGTCGAGCAAGCGCGCGAGGTCACCGTCGCGGAACACGCGCGCCGCGATCATCTCCTCCGGACCGTCCACCTCGTCGAGCGGCCCCAGGAGCCCCGCGTGGCGCGCGAGCTCGAGCATCGTGATCCGTCCGTCGCCGTCGTCGTCCACGCCGGCTCCCCCGGCCTCCTCGTACTCCTCCCCCTCCAGCATGCCGGAACCGTCCCGGTCGAGCCGCTCGAGGTGGAGCCGCGCCGTGCCGGCCTGCGGCTCGACGGGCGCGCGATAGGTCAGGTCGGTGCGGAGGGCCGACGCGTCGACCGACAGGACGCGCTCGATCTCCGCGCGATAGAGCCAGCGCGAGTCGTGCCGGCTGATGTCCTTGAGCCGCTCTCCCGACTCGTCGACCATCCGGTCGAGCGGGAACTCCTCCACCGCGACCGCGTAGGCGTCATCGAGGCCGGGCAAGAGGCCGACCTGGACCGGGTCGCGCGAGGTGCTCACGTCGGACAGGTAGACGCCCAGCTCGCCGGGCGTGAACAGGATGCGCTGACGGAACGGCGGGTTGTAGAAGTCGGCAGCGACGAGCTGCTCGGTCGCGAAGCCCGTCGCGACGACCGGATCGTCGCGTCGACCGCCCACCGGGTTCCGGGGATCGGAGATGTCGACGAGCAGGACGCGCGAGCGCCGGTTCGAGGTCCGTCCGGTCTCCACGAGGACGTAGGCGTAGTCGCGCTCGGCCGTGCGCTCTCCGCCCTGCGCCTCGGCGGGGTCGACCTGGGAGAGCACCTGCAAACCGCGGAACGACACGCTGCCGGGGTCGCGAATCGAGCGATCCTCGAAGATCGGGGAGAGCACCTCCGGTCGCGTGGGCTCGGTGACGTCGACCAGGAACAGGCCGCGGCGCTCGTCGAGCACGGCAGCGACGTTGCGAGCGCGCGTGCGGCGATCCAGGGGAGCGTCCTCGTCCGCCATCGGGCGGCTGTACTGGAAGAGCGTCTCGACCGAGAGGGCGGCATTCGGCTCCGAGAGGATGCCGTTCAGATCGACCGCCGTGAGGAACGCCGGCGCGATCGGTGCGCGCACGTCGAGGATCGCGAGCCCGCCGGGTCCGTCGGCGACGTAGGCCCACGGCCACTGCACGTCCACGTCGTGCGCGTCGAGGGTCGGCACCTTCGCGAACAGGCGGATCCCCTCGGGCTCGGACACGTCGTAGATGCGCAGTCCGCCGAAGCCGTCCGCGACGTAGAGCACGTCCCCCACCAGCTCCATGCCGCGCGGCTGCACCGTGGCGGCGAACGCGACGCGCTTCGGCTCGAGCGGGTTCCGCACGTCGATCACGTGCACGCCGCGGCCGCCCTCGAGGGCGTACAGGTACTGCGCGTGCCCCTGCAGAGGATCGGTGTGGACCGCCAGGTCGACCACGTCCGGCAGAGGGATCTTCAGGAGCGGCATGGACCGGGAGAGCTCCGAGCGCTGCAGCCCGACGATCTCGATACCGCGTCGATCCGCGACGAAGGCCAGCTGGCGCGCGAGACGGAAGTTCGGCGTGCCGAGCCCCCAGGTCCCGCTGGAGCGATGACACTCGACGCAGGAGCGCGCGGTCGGACGCGTCGAGTGGAGCTGGTGATGGACCATCGTCATCCCGGACAGTCCGCGCGCCGTCACCGGCATCACCTGGTCGAGGACCAGGTTGCGCTCCTCGTCCCAGACGCTCCCCATCGTGGAGAAGCCGGTCAGGTAGGGCGCGATACGGCCGGTCTCGTTCCGCCCCGCGTAGAAGCTCTTCCAGGTCGCGAAGACCTTCTCCTGCGTGGTCACCCGCCCGGGCGTCCGCTTGCCACCGAGCAGGTCGAGCTGGGAGAGCGCCTCGATGCGCGAGAAGTGGAAGCCCAGGAAGTTGACGTTCCACCCGGCGTGACAGGTGTAGCACTCGAGGTCCCCGTGCACGGCCGTCATGGCCTCGGAGGCGAGCGGCGAGAACGAGGGATGCTCGGGGTCCAGCACGTTCACGACCTGCGGGACGACGTGCTCCTTGCCCGACACCTTGCTGGTCAAGAGCACGCGGTCGCCTTCGCGCCGCAGGTGCGTCAGCGGCGTGCCGCGCTCCGTACGCAAGCTCGTCGGCGCGTCGAAGGTCCCGTGACAGGCTTCGCAGGAGATCTCGACCGCGTGCTCCATCTGCCCGTGCAGCATGCCGTCGCCCATCACGTCGTCCTTCGTGTGGCAGTCGATGCAGTGCATGCCCCGCTCGTGGTGCAGGTCGGGCGGGCAGATGGCGGGGTCGTCGAGGTAGAAGGTGCGGTTGAGCTGACGGTCGGTCGTGCCCGGGATGTCCGGCCCCCCGGGCGTGTTCGGCGGGAGCTGCGAGAGACCGCGGAAGTGCAGCCCGATCGACGCGTCCCCGTAGTGACAGCTCGTGCAGGTGTCCGTCTTCGGCGCGGCCGTCATCGTGTGCCGGCGCGGGTGCCCGGGCTGTCCGCGCACGCGCTGCTTGTCGCGCGACTCGGACAGACCGTCGATCGCGTACTCGACGTGGCAGGCAGCACACCCCTCTCCGCGGTAGTCGCCGTCGAACCCGATCCGTCCTCGCACGGCGCGGCCCTGGGACCAAAGGTGGCACTGCATGCACTCCTTACGCGCGAGGTCGCTGAAGTGCGTCGCGAGCTCGTCCTCCGGCAGGTTGTGCTGGAACGCGGGCACCTGCACGAGGCGCTTCACCTCGCCTCCCGGCTCCGGCGCGTTGGCCACCGGGAACACCGCGTACCTGGAACCACGCTTCTTCGTCAGGCCCATCTCGTAGTACCCGTCGGACAGGTGCCCCGCCGTCGTCCCGTGCAGGGAGGCGAAGAGGTGCTCGACGTCGAGCTCGTGACAGGTCGAGCAGGTCACCTGGACGACGCGCAGGTCCATCGGGTTCCGGAAGCGGCGCCAGGCGAGCTGCTTGTCGATCGGCGCGGTGCGCTCGTCGAGGTCGGTCTCGGTCGGCGGCAGGACGTGCGCCTCGAGCTTCTGTCGCGCACTCCCGTCGCCTCCGTGACAGTCCACGCAGCTCAGGTCGGCTTCCGGGTGCATCGGCTCGATGCCCTCGTGGCAGGCGACGCAGCCCTCGGATCCCTCGTTGGACACGAGCGGCACCGAGCGGGTCTCCTCGTCCTGACGCGCCGGGGCCCGGCCGGCGAGGAACGCCGACAGGAGCAGCACGACCGTCGACCAGCCCAGAGCTCTCGAGCCTGACCGCATCCCGCGCTCAGGCCATCAACTTCGGCAGCCTGCGGCCTCGCGCGAGACCCTTCGGTGCGCCCAGGAGCTCGCAGACGGTCGGGCAGACGTCGATCGTCTGCACCTCCGTCAGCACCTCCACTCCGCGCCCGAAGTCGGGACCCCAGGCGACACAGTTGACGAGCTTGAGGTCGTCGGAGCCGTCGCCGTGGTCCAGTCCGCGGCGCGAGTTGAGGTCCGCGTCGCGCCCGAACTCCGGCAACACGAAGATCGCGGTCGAGTCCGCCGTCTCCGGGTCGTCCTTCACGGCCTGCCACAGCTCTCCGAGCATCGCGTCGTTGCGACGCACCACCTCGACGTAGCCGTTGAAGCTCCCGTGGGCGACGTCCGCGTTCTGCAGCACGACGCCGAGCAGGGTCGGCCGGAAGACCGCGAGCAGGTTGCGCGCGACGCGCAGGGCCTTCGCGTCGGCGGCCCCGGTCCCGCGGAGGTCGGTGGTCCCGTTCGTCAACTCCTGCAGCAGGAACCGCTCGATCTGCGCGAAGGACTTCGGAGGGCCCGCTCCCCCATCCGCGCCGCGGCCGATGGCTCCGCGCATCGTCTCGAGGAGCTCGGCCTCGCGGGCCTCCATCTCGCGCGGTCGGCCGTAGGCGTCGACGATGCTCTTGAACTCGGCGTTGAAGATCCCGTCGCCGTCCAGCGTGTTCGCCGCGAACCGAGCCCCGTAGTCCGGGTGGAGGCTGTGGGAGTAGTTGGACTGCTGCGCACCGCCCGAGGTGCTCACCCAGACGCGGCTCGCCTCGAGCCCGAGGCCCTTGCGCACGTACTCGAACAGCGTCGGGTCCTCGCCGCGCGTGTTCTCCCGGATCCCGCGCGCCTCGGAGATGCCGGTGAAGAGCGAGAGCGTCGCGCCGAAGTGGCCGAGGTTGGCCGTGCGCGCGCGCGGGTAGACGACGCCCTCCTGCGCCATGCGCATCAGGTTCGGCACGTTGCCCGGCGACCCGAGGGTCTCCTTCGTCCGCACGCCCCCCGCGAAGGCCACCAGGATCACGCGCTTGGTCTTGCGGAAGCCCGGGCCTCCGAGGCCCAGCGCGCCTCGCCCCGAGACGGCACCCCACGGCGCCATGGCTCCGAACGCCGCCCCGGCACGGAGGAAGGACCGCCTGCCGATGGAGGATGAGTTCATGGAATCGCTCCTTTCGACCCGGGTCACCAGGTCGGGTACTCGGGGTGACTCACGATAGCGTACACGACGGTCTCCGGCCGGCAGGCCGGATCGCGGAAGGCGAGCACGAAGGCCTCGAGCTCGGCAGCGCTCGCGGAACGCCCCAGGAGGCGCTGGAAGAGGCCCTGGATCCAGCGCGTGGGGTCCTCGACCTGGGCACGGGCCGGAACGTCGGTCGTGCCGGAGTCGATCAGGAGGCGCGCGAGGACGGAGCGCAGCGGCCCCGTGTCGGCGAGGCCGTCCAGCGCGTTGCGCATGCGGCGGGCCTCGTCCTCCTCCGGCAGACGATCCGTGAGGTCCACGAAGAGCGCGCGCACGAAGGAGCGGTTGGAGAGTTCCTCGAAGCTCTCCAGGCGCGCTCGGTAGGCGTCGGAGACCATCCAGTCCGCGACCAGGTCCGGATAGGCGAGCTCGTCCCCCTCGAGCGCGCGCACCCAGCGCGCCAGCTCGCGCTTGCCCGGCTCGTCGCGCAGGAGGCGTCGGTACTCGCGCGCGAGGAAGTGACGCAGCGCCTCGCGGTCCTCGACGGCGATGCGCACCACGTCCGCCTGGGACTCGCCCTTGCGCCCCAAGAAGTTGCCGGCGTGGCCGTCGTAGACGCGCTTGCCGATGTCGAGGTCGCGCACGCGCTTCTGCACCGTCGCCCCGAGCAGCTGCTCCATCACGACCGTCACGAAGGTGTCCGGTCCGGGGTTGCGGCGGTCGAAGCTCGCACAGGTGGCGATGCGGTGCAGCGCCTCACGCACGCCGATCCGGCCCCGCTCCAGGTCGACCGGGGAGGCCAGCACGCGCTCCGAAGTCGGCCGGAAGTTGTCGACCAGCAGGAAGTAGTAGAGCTGGTCCTCGTGCCAGTTGCTCCAGTACTCGGGCGAGCCGAGCAGCTCCTCCACGAGCTCCTCGAACCCGCGACCGAGCCAGGCCTCTCGCTCCTGTGCGAAGGGCGGGCGCGCGACGAGGTCGAGGTAGAGCGCGCGCAGACCACGGGAGTCCAGGGCGCGCGCGGGAGCGGACTCGGTCTCCTGCTCCTGGGCGCAGACGGTCGACGCGCACAGGAGCCCAGATACGAACACGGCCGCTCCCAGGGAGCGGCCGGTTCGAAGGAGCGAGCGTCTCATGGACACCACTCTAGGAGATCGGCGGGAGGCCGGGGGCCATCAGTTCAGGTACGGGTCGAGCTGGCGCCGCAGCTTGGGCGAGTCCAGCTTGCTGAGGGCCCGCACCTGGATCTGACGGACGCGCTCGACGCTGACGCCCAGGTCTCCAGCGACCTCGGCGAGCGTGTGCTCGCGGTCGTAGCCGATGCCGAAGCGCTTGCGGAGCACGTAGGCCTCGCGCTCGCCCAGGGCCGCGAGGGCCTTGGACAGCCCGTCCTCGAGGGTGATGTCCTCGATGCGCGGGTCGTAGACGATCTCCGCCGACTCGTCCTCGAGCAGGTCGCGCAGGCGCGAGCCCTCGGAGTCCGTCGCGTCGGCGTCGATGGAGTAGCTGCCGCGGGCCGCCTTGATCGCGGACTGCACCAGGTTGGCGTTGAGGTCCGAGTTCTCGGCGATCTCCTCGGGCGTCGCCGAGTGCTTGCCGATGCGGATCGTCGCCTGGTTGATGTGCTTCAGGGCCTTCTGCAGGTAGACCGGCACCCGCACGGTGTGGGTGTGGTTGTAGAGGAAGTTGCGGAAGGCCTGGTTCAGCCAGTGCACCGCGTAGGTGCGGAACAAGAGCCCGCGCCGCCAGTCGAAGCCGTCCACCGCGCGGAAGAGCGAGACGCACCCCTCCTGGATGAGGTCCATGCGGCTGGTGCCCGACTGGGTGTAGCGCTCGACGTTGATCAGGACGAGGTACAGGTTGCGCTCGACCATCTCGGTGCGCAGCGCGTGGAGCTCCATGGCGCGCCGCTGGACGCGCCGCGGCAGGCCTTCGGAGGCGGGCGCGGCGCCCTTGGCCTCCGGCTCCGCCTCGAGTCCCTCCTCCTGGCGGGCCTTGGCCAGCCGGAGGCGAGCGAACTCGATGCGGCGCGCGAGGCGCTGCTCGGCCTCGCGGTCGTTGAGCTGGATGGAGTCGACGTCGGCGCGGAACTGCTCGGGGAACGAGGTGCGCGGCGTCACGGGACCGCCCTTCCGGTAGCTCTGGGGATCGACGATCTCGAGGTCGCGTTCCTCGGCATCGAGACGCTCGATGAGGTCCTGGACGCCGGCCTCGAAGCTCTCGACCGGGTCTGCCACCCGATCGAGAAGATCATCTAAGTCTTTGTGGAGAATGAGCTTGTGCACTTTGGCCTCACTGACCCTGCGGGGAGACGAGGGTGGAAAAATCCTTGCTGTGGGCTAGCGAGCGGGAACTCCCGGGGAGCCCGCACGCGGCACGGAGCTTTTTGCACCCGCCTTGCATGGCGGGGCCGAGCGTCGACTAGGCCGACGCGATCTGGCCGTGGACGCGGCGCAGAGAGGCCAGCAGAGGCCCGTCGAGACGCTGCGAGAGGGCCTCGATCAGCTTCCCGGCCATCTCCACGGTGCGGTCCCGGCCGCCCGTGAAGCAGGCCCAGACCTCGGCCGGGTCGGCCGCGTCGCGCAGGGAGCGCGCGAGGCTCTCCAGGTTGTGGAGCGAGTCGCAGGCCTTGAGGACCAGCGCCCCCTCCGAGAGGCCCGGCACCTTGTCGACGGCGGCCTGCTTGCGCTCCGTCCAGGTCCGATCCTTGTCTTCGGTCACCTCGGCCACCAGGGAGGCGACCTCGGGCCCGAAGACCTCCCGGATCCCGTCGTGGGTCCAGTCGTCGCAGTCCTCGACGACGTCGTGGAGCAGACCGGCCTGGATCACCCAGGAGGGCTGCCCGAGCTGCGCGAGCATCAGCGCCACGTGCAGCGGATGGACGATGTAGGGCGAGCCGCAGCTCTTGCGGACCTGCTCCTCGTGGGCGCGCAGAGCGACGACGAGCGCGCGCTCGACCCCCGCGTCGTACATCAGATCTGGATCTTGAGCGGCTTCAGCATCGCCGCTCCGAAGGCCATCGAGGCGAGGAGGAACACCAGAACGATGCCCCCTTCCCCACCGGGCAGCCAGCCGAGGTCGCGGCTCGGGTACAGGAAGGTGACGTCCTGCAGCGGGCCGTCCGCCTCGAAGGTGTCCTCCGCCGGCAGCAGCCAGGACCACCAGAAGCTGTTCGTCCGGCGGGGCTGCATGGTGCGGGTCGGCTCGTCCCCGGCCACGATGGCCTTGGTGCCGACGACCGTGTTCCCGACGAGGATCTCGATGTCACCGCGCACGGATTCCGTGGCGACGACCTCGAGGAACGCCTTGCCGGTCGCGCCGGAGCGCACCAGCGGCGTGATCGCCACGAGCCCCTCGGGGAGCGTCACGTCGAGATCCGCGGCCTGGGACTCCTGCCCGGGCTTCATCTCGATCGTGATCATGGTGCCCTCGCCGGACATCATCTCCGCGGCCTGCGCGGCCGGGACCACCGGCAGCGGATCGTAGGCGTAGCGCACGACGAACTGGGCCAGCACCAGCGCGAACGGAGCGAGCAGCGGGAGGATCGGCCCGAAGTTCAGCCCCAGGTACTGGAAGTTGCGCAGGAGGACGTTGATCACCGAGCGCGCCACGATCACCAGGTCGTCCTGGTAGATCCGGATGGCGATCATGTTGCCCTTGATCTTGTCCTTGACGCCCTTGATCCCGGCCTGCCAGGAGATGTGCTTGAACACGATCAGCGCCAGGATGCCGGCGATCCCGCTCCCCAAGACGAGAGCCCAGGCGGCACCCAGCAGCTCGAACGGCGTCATCAAGACGTCGAACAAGCCGCGCATCACGCTGTTGACGGCATTCATGGTCGGATCGCGTTCCGGCGGACGGGGTCAGCTGATGTAGCCGAGCCCGCGAAGCTTCTCGGTGATGTCCTCGTCGGAGCCGGCGTCCTCGAAGTGAGCGAGCTCCTTCTCGAGCACGTGGACGATGAACTCCTCGTGGGACGCGTAGCCAGCGACCTCGGAGACGCGCTTGATGCGCTCGATGAGGTCGGAGTCGAGCTTGATCTTGTTGCCACCACCAAACATGGGAACTTCCTGCGGTTAGAGGTTGGGAGAGGGAGTCACTTCAGGACCGGGTGCCCTTGCAGCTCCTCGGGCTGGTCGACTCCATAGAAGGAAAGAATCTCCACCGTGAGGTCCTCGAGCCGGTGGTCTCCGTCCCGAATCGCCTTGTTGGAGATGAGGATGCCGGGCACGACCTGAGGAGCCATCAGGTGGCTTCCGTTAAACGTACCACCGGTGTTGTCCTCGAGGACGTTGTGCGTGATCCGGCCCGTGGAGGCGGGGTCCGAGTTGCCGTAGCCGGCGTTGAAGCCGACCAGCATGTCCGGAGCCTCGTCCACGCGCGGTCCCTCGTAGATGTCGGTCGCGAGGTCGCACTGCAGGATCGGCTTCATGCCGGTCTTGTCGTCGACGATGGCCTCCATCTTGGCGGCCAGCTCCTCCAGGAGCGCGCGCGCCTCGGCGGGCGCGACGATCCCGGACTCGTCCTCGTCGGTGGCCGGGTTGTCGCGCTCGCGACCCTCGAGGTTCAGGTAGAGCCCGTTGAAGCCCATTCCGTAGGCCTTGGTCTTCGACCAGTCGACGACCCCGGGGACGAACAGGTTCACCGAGGCGAACGAGGGGTCGTCCTTGGCGAGCTCCTTGTCCTTGCCCTCGTGCAGCACGAGGTAGCCGTTCTCGTAGAGCCAGGTGTTGATGCTGAACTTGCGGCGGTAGGGAGCGAAGCCGTGGTCGGACATCACGATGTACGTGACGTCGTCGCCCAGCCGCTGACGCAGCCTGCCGAGGACCGGGTCCATCTTCAGGTACAGGTCGTGGACCGTGTCCTTCCAGGTCGTGCCCTCGCGCTTCGACCACCAGCTGGAGTCCTGGTTCGCGACCTCGGGGTCGTGCGCCGGGTGCGCCGAGTCGAAGTGGCGCCACATCATGTGGCAGGAGAGGTCGACCGTGGAGAAGTAGAAGAACAGGAACCCGCCCTCGTCGCTCGAGGTGTACTCGTCGAGCGCGTAGTCCATCATGTCGCGCCGCTCCTCGTAGACGAGCTCGACCTGACGCATGAACTCCGCGTCGGTCAGGATCTCGTTCTTGAGCGCGTTGACGTCCTCGGCCATCCCCTGCGTGTAGTAGTTGCCGATGCCGGCGGCGAGGTCGGCGCTCGCGCTGGAGGGCTCGGAGACCGGAGCCGGCGGAGCCTCGGGGCTGAGGTTGATCGGCGACACGTAGAACTCGACCTCGGGCTCGATGCTGCGCAGGTAGATGCGGCAGATGCCGCTCAGGGGCATCTGGTCCATGGGCAGCATCGGGAAGTCGGCGGGGAGGAAGTGGCTCCACTCGCCGGGCTCGAGGATCACGCGCTTGTCGCCGAGCTCGAAGGCGGCCGCGTTGGCCTTCCGGTCGACGAACACGGTGAGCTCGAGGCGCGCGTGGTTCTTGTGCGCGTCTTCCTTGGCCTCGTAGTGCTTGAACAGCTGCGTCGGGCCGCGGAGGCTCGTGTAGATCACGCCCTCGGGACGTTCCGTCAGCAGGGTCACCTTGCCGGCCACGCTCGGGTGCGCGTCCTTGATGTCCGTCGCGCGAATCGGGTCGGTCGTGAAGAACGAGCACTCCCCGTAGGCCGAGTCCAGCGCCGGGGTCATCATCCCCGGGAAGGAGAGCCCCTTGGAGGGCTCGACCGGGAAGTTGGCCGGCATGCGCCAGATGTCCGCGGGCACGCCGTCGTTCATGAGCAGCGTCCAGAACGAGGTCCCGGTGCGGTTCGAGGAGCTCTCTCCGCCGGTCGGGATGAACCACGGGCCGGGCAGCTCGACCGAGCTGGCCTCCTCCATGGTCGTCGTGGACGGCGCGGGCGCGCGCGTCGTGAGGTCCCGGTGGATGAAGTCGAAGATGCCGTGGCCACCAGGGTCGAGCCCGGTGATGAAGTTCGACCAGGCGACGGGGCTCTGGGGCGGCGTCGAGGTCCCGAGGCTCTGGATGCCGTCCGCCTGACCGATCAGCCAGCGGAAGTTCGGCATCGCGTCCGGGTAGAGACGCAGCACCTCTTCGAGGATGTCCGGGTCCATGCCGTCGATCCCGAGCACGACCATCTGCGGATGCTCGGTCTCACGAACGACGGCGGGGGCTCCCGTGGCCACGCGCTCCGCGGCTCCCGCGTAGGGATCCTCGGCGGTGCGCTCCGGCACCGCGAGCACGGCCATGCCCCCGATCAGAGCCAGGGACGGATAGACGGTCCAGCGCGGAATCCTCATGAGGCTGCTTTGCCGCTCGGAGCGGCCTGTTCCTGACTCTGGGGCGCCTGCCCCGACTGCACGGTGTCGACGCGGTTGGGGTCGAACAGGCTCGAGCCCTGCATGTAGCCGGGCACCTGCACGCCGAACATGTCGAGCGCCGTCGGCGCGATGTCGAGGATGTTCGGGTGCTCCGTCTCGATCTTGCGGTTGCACCAGAAGACGCCCGGCACGAGCCGCGGGTCGACGCAGTGGTCACCGGACCAGGACTTGGTGTTGTCCGTGAAGATCTCCTCGGAGACGGCGCCGGTCGCGCAGTCCCAGGAGTGGCGGAAGCCCTTGTGGTAGCCGACCAGGACCTCGGGAGCCATGTCGGCGTAGGGCCCGGCGTGCAGCTCCTGCGTGAGGAAGGCCTCCTTCACGACCGGCTTCCCGTTCTTCGGGTCGACGAGCTTCTCGAGCTTGCCCTTGATCTCCTCGCACAGCGCCTGGAGCTCCGGACCCTTCTCGATGGTGCCCTTCGCCTCGCGGCCCTTGCGGTTGATGAAGATGCCGGTGAGGCCGAGCGTGAACGCGCGGGTCTTCTCCCAGTCCACGTTGGCGAACCAGTCCCCCGACGTGTGCGCACCGTCCTTCAGCACGAGGTAGCCCTCGTCGCGCAGCCACGAGTTCAGGTTGACACCGCGCGTGAAGTTGCAGAAGCCGTGGTCCGAGAGAACCATCAGCAAGGTGTCGTCGTCGTCGCCGACCTTCTCCTGGATCTCGACCAGGAACTCGTCCATCTTCGCGTACAGGTCGCGGATGACGTTCTTGTGCTTCTCCGTGTCCTTGCCCTCGTTCGCCGGGTGATCCGGGTCGAGGTAGCGATAGAACATGTGACTGATGCGGTCGGTCGTGTCGAAGACCACCGTCACGAAGCCCTTCTTGGTCTTCTCGACCACGTCCCAGAGCATCTTCTTGCGCTCCTCGAAGATGAGCCAGGCCTGCTTGAGGAAGGCCTCCTCGTCGACGACGCGCTCGTTCAGCGCCCAGGTGTCCTCCGCGAGCCCGAGGGTCGCGTAGGGCCCCATCGTCTTCGCGAGATAGATCGAGTAGACGAACGGGTGCGAGATCGGCATCGCCGGACTGTCCGGATCGATGTTGATCGGCGTGACGTAGATGCCGTACTCACCGTTCTCCCAGGTCTGCACGTAGAAGCGGGCGATGCCCGTGCAGTTGTCGAACGGGATCGTCATCCACGGCGTGTACTCGCGCACTCCGACGGTCGCGGAGGCCCCGCCGACTTCGACGGTGGCCTTGCCCGACGTCTCGTCGAAGGTGACCTGGAACGGACACTTCATCGCGTGGCCGTCCGCACCCGGAGGCCCGGTGAGCTTGGACTCGCAGACGCCGTCCTTGACGCGGATCACGTACTGCTGTCCGCCGGTGTGCTGTCCCGTGCGCTGGCGCGTCGAGTAGAACGAGAACGAGCCCTGGGTTCCCTGCAGGTCCGGGACGCACATGCCGGCCAGCAGCGTGCCGTTCTTGAACTTCTGCGGAGGGAAGGTGATCGGGACGCGGATGATCGAGGACCAGACTCCCTGAGCTCCGAGGAGCTTCCAGAACGGCTGGCTCTTCTGGAGGATCCGATAGAGCGTCTTCTGTCCCCACGGAACCTTGGCGAGACCCAGGTTGAGCGACCGCGGCACCTGCTTGATGTCCGTCGAGGACAGCACCGGGAAGTAGGAGCAGGGGTCGCGCGTGAGGAAGTCGTAGATGTTGTGACGCGAGGCGTCGACGCCGGTCGCGTAGCTCGACCAGGCCACCGGCGAGATCGACGGGTAGGCGGTGCTCAGCTCGCGGAAGCAGCCCTTCTCGGACAGCTTCTTGAAGTTGGGCATCAGGCCCTCCTCCATGAACTGGCGTGCGAGGCCGGGATCGAACCCGTCCAGCCCGACGACGATCATGCGCTTGACCTTGGGCTTGGTCTTGCCGCGCAGCATGAAGATCCGGACCACCGCCTTCAGCGGCCACAGGAGCACGATGCCGAAGGCCAGGAGGAAGGTGCCGAGCAGCACCAGGACGCTACCGGCCGCCGCGAAACCGGCGCCAGGCCCGATGTAGGCGGAGGCCGGGGCGGCGGTCAGGGTCAGGATGAGGCCGAGCAGGCCCGCCGCGCGAAGCTTTCGCGTGAAGGGGGTCATGCGGAAGGGAGGGTCACGGATCGAGGGGTCGAGCAGGGGGGCCCCGGGGGAGAGGCCCGAAAGTCTATCGGCGCCCCCCACCTTCGGCTGGAGAGGGGCACGGATTGTGGGGGCGAGACGGCCGGAAACCGTGGCCCTGGGCGCCCTGACGCGGGGGTGCTCTGGCTACGGAACGAGCCGAGCTCGCGTTGGCGAGCTCGGCCCGTACTTCCGGCTTTGAGGAGTCCTAGGACGCCGCCGCGGTCTCGACGATCAGGCCGTTCGAGCGCAGGTAGTCGAGGATCTTCTGGGCCGACTCCTCGATCGACTCCTTGGAGGTGTCGACGGTGATCTCGGCCTGCTCCGGCTCCTCGTAGGGATCGCTGATGCCGGTGAAGTTCTTTATGCTCCCGGCGCGAGCCTTCTTTTATATGCCCTTTGTGTCTCGCTCCTCGACG
>CAZDYS010000036.1:0-15388 GCA_964509445.1 uncultured Planctomycetaceae bacterium | reverse complement strand
CGCGAAGAAGCCCAAGGGCCCGAGCCTCCTCGACCGTCTGCGCGAGGCGCGCGCCGCCCAGCAGACCGGACCGCGCGGGCGGGACCTCGAGCTCGTCACGGCGATCACCCGCCAGCTCGGGACGCTCCTGGGCTCCGGCATCGCCATGGCCGACGCGCTGAACGCCGTCATCGACCAGGCCGAGAGCCGGCGCATCGAGACGATCTTCCGCTCGGTCAAGGAGCGCATCACCCAGGGCGCCTCGCTGGGCGACGCGCTGGCGGACTACCCCAGCCTGTTCAGCGATCTCTACGTGAACATGGTGCGCGCCGGAGAGGCGACCGGTCAGGTCGACATCGTGCTCAAGCGTCTGGCGGACTTCATGCAGCGCCAGCGCGCCCTGAACCGCAAGGTCGTGTCGGCGCTGGCCTACCCGGTGCTGATGATCGGCATCGGTGTGCTCGTCGTCGCCATCCTCGTGACGGTGGTCGTGCCCAAGATCACGAGCATGCTGCAGGACACCGGCCAGGAGATGCCGGGCCCCACCGTCGTCCTGATCACGATCAGCGACTGGGGCCGCAGCTACTGGTACATCGCGCTGCTCAGCATCGCCGCGATCTCCTACACCTACAACCGGATCTACCGGACGGAGAGCGGCGAGCTCGCGATCGACAAGTTCTGGCTGCGCGTGCCGGTCGTCGGCGAGCTGCTCCGCAAGCAGGCCGTCGCCCGGTTCACCCGCACGCTCGCCACGCTCCTGTCCAGCGGCGTGGCCGCGGTGCGCAGCCTGGAGATCACCCAGAGCGTCGTCGGGAACCGCATCATCGCGGACGCCACGGGGCACATCAAGACGCGCATCCTCGAGGGCACGGACATCGCGACGCCGCTGAAACAGACCGGTGCGTTCCCTGCCGTCGTGGGCTACATGGTCTCCGTCGGGGAGCAGTCCGGCCAGCTCGAGCAGATGCTCGACCGCATCGCCGACGCCTACGACGAGGAGATCGAGGTCGTCACCGAGCGCGCGACCGCGCTGCTCGAGCCGGTGATGATCGTGCTCCTGGCCATCGTGGTCGGCTTCATCGTCTGGGCCATCGTGCTCCCCATCCTCCAAGTGGGCTCCATCGGCTGAGCCCGACTCCCCTTCCCCGGATTCCTCCCATGAAACTCCGCACTCCCAAGCGCAACCGCCGCGCCGGCTTCTCCCTCGCCGAGATCATGGTCGTGATCGTCATCATCGGCCTGATGGCGACCCTCGTCGTGAAGAACGTCATCCCGATGATCTTCAAGGGCAACATCGCGAAGGTGAAGAACGACATCAGCGTGATCGCGCAGTCCGTCGAGACCTACGTGATCGAGAACAACGGGACCTATCCCGAGACGCTCGAGGCGCTGATCACTCCGGACGCCATGGGCAACAAGCTGCTCGACTACGACGCGGTGCCGCGCGACCCCTGGGGCTTCGAGTACTGGTACGAGCGTCCCGATACCGGCAGCCGCTTCCTGATCGGCACCTACGGCAAGGACGGGATGCAGGGCGGCGAGGGCGACAACCTCGACATCACGAACGTGATGATCCGCAACGGCGACGTCTAGCACCCATGCGGACGAGCGCTCCCGACAGCCGGCGAGGCTTCTCGCTGATCGAGATCATGGTCGTGATCGTGATCATCGGGCTGATGAGCGGCGTCGCGCTCCTGTCCTGGGAGTCGATCTTCCCGAACCAGGCGCTCAACAGCGCCATCCGTCGCCTCTCCGACGTCCTGCACTCCACGCGCTCCGAGGCGATCGCCCGGAGCCGGGAGTTCCGCATCGTCTACGACATCGAGAACGACACCTATCAGGTGCGGACCCCGTTCCTGCACGGCGGCGGGATCGCGCTGACGGACATCGACGAGGACCGCGTGTGGGTCGACTTCAACGACCTGGCCGAGGCGGGCATCGACCTCGTCTCCGTCACGATCGACGACACGGTCTACTCCGACGGCAGCGTGTTCGTGCGCTTCGATCCGCTCGGGTCGAGCTCGTACCACTCGGTCGTCCTGCACCAGAAGCTCTTCGACCGCTACTTCACCGTGGAGGCCCTGCCCCTGACCGGCGACATCCGGTTCCACGAGGGCGTGTACGAGCGCGAGCTCGTGGACGAGGGGGACTTCCAGTGAGGCCGGCGCCCCACGGCGCGCGCGCCGGGTTCACGCTGGCGGAGATCGCGGTGACCATCGTGATCGTGACCATCGCGCTGACGCTGGTGCTGCAGGGTCTGGTCAGTTCGCGCTCGACGGCGGCGCACTCGAACAACCGCAAGGTCGCGATGGAGCTGGCGCTCTACACGATCAGCCGCGTCGAGGCCGGCATGTTCTGGGAGGACCTCGACGGGCTGACGGGCAACTTCGAGGGCACCTACGCGGAGGAGGGCTACGAGGCCTTCCGCTGGGAGCTGATCATCGGCGACGACGAGTTCCGCGACCGGGAGGTCGAGGAGGACGACCCTAACTCCCCCTACTTCGACAACCTCGCGCACCGCAGGCAGCAGCTCGCGGAGGACGAGGCGGAGTCCGGCGACACGGAGGACGAGGCCTATCCGGAGACCGGCACCACCGGTGGTCCCTTCGAGCGCGTCACGATCCGCGTCACCTTCCCGAAGCTCACGGACCTCTCCAACGAGCTCGTGCTCGAGCGCTGGGTCCCGCTGGACCAGGTTTTCGGCCAGAGCGACGAGGAGATCGCTGCTTCCGACAGCGGCGGTCAGAACAGCTCCGGAGGCGGACGATGAGGCTCGACCGACGGTCCGGATTCACGCTGGTCGAGGTGATGGTCACGCTCCTGATCATGGCCGGGATCATGATCACGATCACCTCGGTGCTCACGAGCGTCCGGCGCACGCGCGACGAGATCCACAACATCCAGGAGCGACAGCTCGCGGGCCCGGCGATCCTGCAGCAGCTCGAGCGCGACATTCGCGGCCTCTTCGTCTACGACCGCGACCGCCGGTTCCTGTTGAGCATCAAGGACCAGAGCGCCGCCGGTCTCGACGCGGACACGATCAACTTCGTGACCACCACCGACGGCCTGATGCCCTGGCAGGAGAACGTCGCCGAGGCGTTTCGCTCGGCCGACTGGAACGAGGTCGGGTACGTGCTGCGACCCCGTCCCGGGAACCAGGACTTCCTCGAGATCTACCGCCGCGAGGACTTCGGGGTCGACGACGAGCCGTTCGTCGGCGGTCGCTACGCGCTGCTCTCGGACCGCGTCAAGGGCTTCAACATCGAGGTCTTCGAAGAGGACGGGCCGGACGCCGAGCCGCTCGAGTCCTGGGACGGGGAGCAGGACGAGGAGTTCGTCGGACTGCCGGCCCGCATCGAGATCGAGCTCACGCTGGAGATGGCGCCGCGCCTGACGCGCGAGCAGCTGGTGATCGACAAGCGCACCCTGACCTACCGGCGCATCATCCGGTTCCCCGAGATCCTGCGCCGGCAGATCGATCTCGCGCCGGTGCCGGTGATCCCGGTGATCGAGCCGCCCGTGGCGGCCCCTCCGCCCGAGGAGTAGCTCGCGCAGGGAAGCCGGCTGCGGGAAGCCTAGAGCGCCTTGCCGATGCGCTCGCGGCCGCCCATGTAGCGACGCAGCGGCTCGGGGACGTGCACGGTCCCGTCGGCGCACTGATGGTTCTCCAGGAGGCCGATCAGCATCCGCGTGCTCGCGGCCACGGTGTTGTTCAGCGTGTGGCACACGCGCACCTTGCCCCCCTCGTCGCGGTAGCGCAGGTTCAGTCGGCGGGCCTGGTAGTCGTAGAAGCGGGACGCCGAGTGGGTCTCGCCGTAGCCGTCGCGACCGGGCATCCAGGTCTCGATGTCGTACTTCATCACGTGCGGGACACCGAGGTCGCCTCCGCACACGTTGACGACGCGGTAGGGAAGCTCGAGTGCGCGGCAGACCTCCTCGGAGTTCTCGAGGATCGACGCGTGGTGCTCGATCGAGCGCGCCTCGTCGGCGACGTCGAGGATCACCTGCTCGACCTTCTGGAACTGGTGCACGCGGTAGATCCCGCGCGTGTCCTTGCCGTAGGTGCCGGCCTCGCGGCGGTAGCAGGTCGTGCGCGCGACGTAGCGCTTCGGGAGCGAAGCCACGTCCAGGATCTCTCCCGCGTGTAGCGCCGTGACCGGCACCTCCGAGGTCCCGGCGAGGTACAGCTCGTCGCGCTCGTCCGTCTTGTAGGTCTGCTCCTCGCCGCCGGGGAAGTAGCCGGTCCCCTCGAGCGGTTCCCGACGAAGGAGCATCGGGACGCTCAGGAGCTCGAAGCCCTTCGCCAGCATGTGGTCGAGCGCGAACGACATGACCGCGTTCTCGAGCAGCGCGAGCTCGCCGAGCAGCACGTAGTTGCGGCTCCCGGCCATGCGCGCGCCGGCCTCGATGTCGAGCCAGCCCTGGCGCGTGGCGACCTCGATGTGGTCCACGGCGTCGAAGTCGAAGGCCGGCTTGTCGCCGACCGTGCGCAGCTCGACGTTCTCGGCATCGTCCTTGCCGTCCGGAACCTCCGCGGCGGGGACGTTCGGGATCTCGAGCTGCTTCGCACGCATCTCCGTCTCGATCGAGGACAGCCGCTCCTCCAGCCCCTTCAGCTCGACCTTCAGCGCCTTCTGCCCCTCGAGCAGCTGAGCACGCTCCTCGGGGCTCGCCTTGGCCATGCCCTTGCTCGCCTGCTTCTGCTCGTTGCGCAGCCCGTCGACCTTCTGGCCGAGCTCGCGGCGCTCCTTGTCGAGCGCGAGGAAGCCGTCCACGTCGCAGGCGACGTGCTTCTTGACCGCGCCGGCCTTGACCAGCTCGGCGTTCTCCCGGATGAACTTGGTGTCGAGCACGAGCGCGCTATTCCCCTTTCCAGTCCGACGTGATCTTGCCGAACAGCTTGTTCTTCTTCTCGACGAGCTGGACCTCCGCCGGCTCGCCCTTCTTCTTCTTCGACAGCACGACGTCCTGCGGGAACCACATGTAGGTCCAGTTGTTCACCGCCAGCAGGTCCTCCTGGCTCCCGAGCGGACGCATCTTCTCGCCCTTGGAGCCCTTCTTCGAGCCCGCGCGGCGCTCGGACGCCTCCGGTGACGGCACGCAGGCGTACATGCGCTGGTAGGTCTCGCGACCGCGCCCCGTCACGACGACGCTCGCCCCCACCACGGTGACGCTGTCGTCCGTCTGCTGGAGCTCGAAGTCGAAGCCGAAAGGCGAGCCCATCTCGATCACGGTGGTCTCGCCGGCGCGGACCGCGTAGCTCGGCATCGAGGTGCCGGGCAGGACCAGCGCCTTCATCATCGAGTTGCGCTTGCCCTTGCTGACCCGGCCCGCGAAGAGCTCGTAGCCGCCGACCGGCACGGGGATCCCCCGCTTCGAGGCGGCGACGTCGTAGAAGCGTCCCACGTCGTTCCCCAGGCCGCGCACGATCAGGTAGTCGCAGTTCAGCCCCTTCATGTCGAGCTTGAGCGTGCCCGTCTCCACCTCGGTCTTCGTGAGCACGATGTCGTCGAAGGTCTCGGTGGGCTCGGCCTTGTACCACTCCTCGCCGATCTGGAGCAGATCGGACCACGGCACCGCGCGCTTCGCCTCTCCGATCAGGATCGAGTCGACGTCGAACTGGGAGCTGCCCTTGCGCAGGCCGACGAAGTTCCACCCGAGGGGCTCGCTGCCGTAGCGGCCGTCCAGGTTGTCGTCAAAGACCTGCAGACGCGTCTCCCCCAGCATGCCGACGATGCTCGAGGCCGGAGCGACGTAGAGCGTGAGGCTCTGGTCGCTGGGCGCGAGGTTGAACGGCTGCAGTCCCTGGAAGGTGTCGCGTTCCTGCCCCACGGTCGCGAGGAGGGAGTAGGAGCGCTGGTCGTCGCCGATCGGGATCGTGATCACGGTCTCCTTGCCGGTCACGGGAACCGCGACGTCCCCGGTCCCGTCGCCGTCCGTGTCGATCTTGACCTTGGCGGCCGCCTCGCGGATCAGCGTCGGGCTGCGATCGCCGAGCATCGGGAACTTGCCCTTCGAGCCGTTGCCGGCGAGGGCGAGCTGGGCCCAGGCCGGGTAGAGGTCGTCCGCGGAGTAGTAGGGTCGCACCACTCCGGTCAGGTCCTTGACCGTCTCGAAGCTCGCGCCGAGCGGGGTCGGGCGGAACGAGGCGTCCGCCTTCTGGCGCTCCTTCTCGCGTGCCTCGGGTCCCTTGGCCGGGTCCCCGAAACCCTGGTACTCCAGGTCGTCGAAACGGACCTTGAGCGCGTCGTGGACCGAGTCCTCGAGCGCCGCCTTCGCACGCATCTCGGCGGCTCGTCCGAAGCCGCGGCAGGCGAGGCGCAGGTCCGCGTCGTCGCCCTGGTACTTCGTGTCGAAGCACTGCGCGAAGTACCAGGCCGACTGCGACGCCATGTAGAGGTCGCCGATGTCCTCGAAGGCTCCGGAGAGGCCGTCGAACTCGAGGCCGACGCCGCTCAGACGCGCCTTCTCCTTCCCCTCGCGGGCCTTCTCGAACTCCGCGTACTGGATCAGGTAGCTCTCCAGGAGCTTCGCGCGGTGCCGCTTGTACTCGCCGGACAGGAGCGAGAAGTACTCGTACTGCTTGTCGACGAAGCGCGAGGAGTACGCCTTCTTCCAGGCCTTGCCGAGCCCGTCGATGTCGGTCTCGAGCTGGTCGTTCGTGCCGCCGGAGATCAGCTCGCAGGTCTCGATCACCGCGAGGATGGCGGCCTGCTCGTTGGCCTTGACGATCTTCGTCATCTCCGCCAGGTCGTTGATCGACATGGCCTGCCGGAACTTCGTCATGAAGTCCGAGTCCCGCTGGGCCAGGGCCGGCGAGGCGCACAGCACGAGGAGGAGGAACGAGGAGACGACGCGCAGGGTTTCGGAGAGCTTCATGTCGAGACGGCGCAAGAGGTTCGCGGTCCGCACAGGGCGTCCCGGGAGTGTATCGAGCGCCCGAGGTCCGCGGATAGGGCGCCGGCGCGCTTCCCCGCCCTCAGGGCCGCTGTTTCGACTTCCGCTTGAGGAACGCCCGCTCGGAGCGGTTCAGGGAGCCGATGCCGTCCCGCGAGATCTTGGCCAGGAGATCGTCCAGGCGGTGCTCGTCGGAGGCGCGCCGGCCCTCCTCCCGCTGTGCGCGCCAGCCGTCCACCGTGGCTCCCAGGTCGCGCCAGATCCAGCCCCGCTTGACCATCAGGTAGCCCCAGCCGGCACCGGTCAGGTGGGCCAGGCGTGCGACGTTGTCCGCCCCCTGCCCCGACAGCTGGAGCAACATGTAGAAGATGTCGAGGCTCACGAGGAAGATCGCGAGCGTCCGCAGCGTGATCGGGAACAGCAGGAAGATGATCCGCCGCGTCGGGTGCAGCATCGCCGTGGCGACCACGATCGCGAGCACCGCGCCCGAGGCCCCCAGCGTCGACGGATAGCGCTCCAGCCCGATCTCCGGGATCGTGATCGGCCCCGCGGCGAGTCCGACCGCCAGCGTGGCGATACCGCTGAACAGCAGCGCGCCCACGTAGAACACGAACAGACGGCGCGCCCCGATGGCCTCCTCGAGCATCGTGCCGAGGAAGTAGAGCATCAGCATGTTCCCGAGGATGTGGAACGCGTCCATCGGGTCGTGCAGCAGCCCCCAGGTGACGAGTTGCCACAGCGGGAGGAAGGGCGCCGCGTCGATCCAGGTGCCGGGCGAGATCGCGAACCAGTCCTGGATCCAGCGGAACGCGGCGGGCTGGATCAGGAACACGACGAACGTCACGAGGAACGTGCCGCCGGTCGCGTAGATCAGCTTCCGGACGCCCGGCGTCAGCGGAGGCATCGCCAGCTGCGGCTGCCCACCGTACCCCGGGTCCCGGTACTCCGGGGGATCCTGCCACTGCCCCGTGGACATGGGTTCCTAGTCGGCCGAATCGACCCCGAGCTCCACCCACGGGACGCCGAGCGTCCGGGCCGCGGCCCGCGCGGTGTTGTGGAGCAGCATCGCGATGGTCATCGGCCCGACGCCGCCGGGGACCGGCGTGATCTTGCCGGCGACCTCCCGGACCTCGTCGAAGGCCACGTCGCCGCGCAGCTTGCCGTCCTCGCCGCGGTTGATGCCGACGTCGAGCACCGCCGCGCCGGGCTTCACCCAGTCGCGTCGCACCAGCTCCGTGCGCCCCACGGCCGCCACGAGGATGTCCGCTTCGCGGCACACGCCCGGCAGGTCGGTCGTGCGTGAGTGGCACATGGTGACCGTCGCGTTGCGGGCCAGGAGCAGGGCCGTGAGCGGCTTGCCGACCAGGAGCGAGCGCCCGATGACCACCGCCCGCTTGCCCTCGATCTCGACCCCGCTGCGGTCCAGGAGCTCGATGCAGCCCGCAGGCGTGCACGGGACGAGTCCCTTCTCGCTGCGCCAGAGCGCCGCCACGTTCGCCGGGCCGAGGCCGTCGACGTCCTTGTGCGGGTCCAGGGAGCGCAGCACGGGCTCCGCGTCGAGGCCCGCCGGCAGCGGCAGCTGCACCAGTATGCCGTGCTTGCTGGAGTCCGCGTTGAGCTCCATCACGACGCCGAGCAGGTGCTCCTGCGTGGTCGTCGCGGGCAGCCGGATGGTGTCCACGGCGAAGCCGGCGTCGACCGCCGCCTTGTCCTTGTTGCGCACGTAGACCTGCGAGGCGGGGTCGTCTCCGACCAGGACGACCACGAGACCGGGTCGCATCCCGCGCGCGGTCAGATCCGCGGCCTTGAGCGCCACCTCGGCGCGGACTTCCTTGGCGATCGCCTTCCCGTCGATCAGGTTCGTCTCGGTCACGGAGAGTGTCATGGGGTTCGGCCTCGGTGGGCCTACTGCTGCTCGAGTCGCGCGGACGTCGAGCTCTCGGGACTGGTCGCGCCCTGGCGCCCTTCGCGCGGCACGACGTTGTCGTCGGTGTAGCGGTGGAGGCTCTTCTGGCTGTCCGGCAGGTAGCCGAAGAGCTGGAACGTGAGGAACACGGAGACGGCGCCCCCGGCCAGGACGGCCATCGCCTTCTCCCCGCGGTAGCCGCCGAGCATCCGCAGGTGGATGTAGACCACGTAGACGAGCCACGTGATCAGCGCGGAGTTCTCCTTCGAGTCCCAGCCCCAGTAGTTCGCCCAGGCCTCCTGGGCCCAGAAGGCGCCCATGAAGAGCCCGGCGGTGAGGAACGGGATGCCCACGCAGAACGCGCGATAGCTGACCTGGTCCCACTGCTTCTCGACGCCGGCCCAGGACTGCGCCCAGTCCGTGCGCCCGCGGAGCTTCTGCACGAGGAAGAACGCTCCCATGCCCAGGAAGATCGGGAGCGTCACCTTCCACACGAACGGCACGAAGGACAGGAGCGCGGCCGTCAGGATCTGCGACTTCCAGTTGCCCTGGCCGCCGAACAGCGTGTGCCAGAAGCGGATGCTGAAGTACTTCACGCACAACAGGCCGGCGATGCCCAGCGTGGCGTAGCTGAAGATCAGCGCCACGAGGTGCGGCGGGAACCAGTACGACTGCAGGGCCGGAGGCAGGTCGCGCTCGGCGCTCGACAGGGTCAGCGTGTAGGCGTTCGTCCCGACCACCGCGAGGAACACGATCAGGAGCAGGCCGTCGCCGTACATCTGCCAGCCGGGTCCGAGCTCCTTGAGGCGCAGCGCGAAGTGCAGCACCGCCATGGACACCAGGAGCGACCAGGAGAACATCACGACCACCTCGCTCATCGTCTGGCTCGGGAAGTGGTTCACCTCCACGTAGCGCAGCCAGACCTGGTAGGCGTTCGCCGCGATGGCGACGAAGAGGATGCCGATCGCGAGCGTGCTGAAGAGCTTCCCGAGCGGGCCGAGCCCGGTTTCGGTCCCGCGGTTCCGTCGCCGGACCTGGCCCCAGCGCGCTCCCATCGTCAGGAGCGCGAAGAGGGCGCCGGCGACGCACAGGAGGTCCACGATGCGCAGCCAGACACCGGAGCCGGAGAGGCCCTGGATGGTCGGGTCGATGGCTTCGAAGAGCAGGTTCATGCGGTCTTCTCCTTGGGCACCTGGCCCCACCCTCGCACCATCGGGCGCAGAAGGAAAGCGATCGCTCCACCGGCGATCACGGTGTACATGCCGAGCAGGACCAGCGGGATGCCCGGGTCGTAGACCACCCCGATGCCCGAGTAGGTCGGCACCTGCGCGTCGGCGTTCGTCTGGAACAGCCGGTAGCCGCGGTAGTACAGGTAGTCGTTCACGCGGATCTCCCGCGACGGCTCCGGCCCGAGTCGGGCCTCGAACCACTGCCCCGCGTTGTCCCGCTCGAAGATCTTCAGGACGCTGCGCCACTCGAAGGGCAGCATCTCGGAGTTCTCCTGGAACTGCAGCACGACCTCCTGGTTCGGCGAGAACCAGATGGAGGAGTTCATCTCCTCGGTCGTCGCCAGCTCGATGCGCTCCGTGCGCGGCTGGTCCGTCGCCGCGTCCATCGTGACGTCGAACACGCCGCCGCGCGGCATGCGCGAGTAGAAGTCCTTGTCCCAGCCGTTCTCGTCGAGCTGACTCGCGAGGAAGCTGAGGTTGTTCTCGAAGTCGGCGTTCTGCAGGAGCTGCAGCGGCGTGACCTCGCGCGCGCCCGGCAGCGGCAGCGGGGCGCCAAGCTCGATCGGCAGACGCTGGCCGTCCTCGGTGATCAGCGCCGGCTCCTGGCCCGGCTCCCAGGCCAAGAGGTGGCGCGGCGGTCCGGGGCTGCTCCAGCGGTCCTGGAAGTAGCGCAGGAACACGCCCGAGTGGAAGAAGGACTCCTGGCGCCCGATGTCGACGTCGTTCAGGGCCTCGAACAGGAGCCGTCGTTCGACCTCTCCCCCCTCGCCCGGCGGGATGATGTCGACCCACAGCGCCACGAAGTTCATCGGCTGCTCCGCGAGCGGCCGCGGATGCGTGCTGCCGTCCTGGGTGTCGACGTCCATGCGGAAGTCGCTGGTCGCCTGCACCACGCGGATCTGGTAGCCCCCGTCGATGGTGAGCGTCTGTCCGAGCTCGACGTCGACGACCTCGGGCTGCCCGTCCCCCTCGCCGGTGACCGTCCACTCGAGCATGCCGAGCCGGTCGTCGTTCGCCGGGAAGCGCTTGGTCGGGTTCGGCCCGTAGGCCGCCGCCAGGCGCCAGGCGTTGTCCGGATCGCGCAGCACCTCGGTCTCGAAGGTCGCGCTCGGGCGGCGCAGCGGCAGCAGGAGCGCTCGGCCGTCGCCCTGACCGCCCTCCACGCGCACCTCGGCGATGGGCATCGGCGTGTCCGACGGGGCGGCGCTCTCCTTGACCTTCACCAGGCCGAGCTCCGCCTGGTCGTAGAGCTCCACCACGTCGATCACGAGGTTCGGCTCGAGCTTGCCCTCCTCGGTCTCGACGTAGTCCAGCTCGAGCGTCTTGCCCTCCCACAGGGTGTGCCGCGGCGAGCGTGCGCGGAACCCTTCCTGCGGGAAGTCCACCTGCAGGGTCAACCAGTCGCGCCGCGAGAAGTCCTGCAGCAGGACGCCGAACGGCATCTGCGAGCGCTTGTCGGCCTGGAAGAAGCGGTAGAACGTGTCCTGGGGCTCGGTCATCCGCAGGTCGAGCTGCAGGATGCCGCGGACCGTGAACACCTTGCTGACGCCGCCGCCGAGCAAGAGGATCAACAGGCCGTTGTGCACGACGAAGAAGCCGAGCTTCTGGAGCGAGATCGCGCTCTTCGGAACGCCCGGTCCGAGCACGAGCGAGACGCCGACGATCCCCACGAGCAGCACCAGGAAGTCCGGTGCCCAGGGAATGCGGATGGCGCCGCTCGCGCGCAGGAACAGCGTGAACAGCACGGCCGCCGCGGCGCCGATCGCCGCGAAGGGAATCCGGTTCGCGCGGAACCGCCAGCCCTTGTAGGCGCTCAGGAACACCGACACGCCGAGCAGCGTGAGCAGCGACGCGAACCAGGTCGACTTGTAGGTGCGGTTCAGGTGCAGCAGCGTCGACACCTCGAAGGCGCGCCACAGCGCGTCCTCGTGTCGCGTGATGAACGCGCCGATCTCGTCGATGCGCTGCTGCCCGCCGAAGGCCGCGACCATCTGCTTGCGCGTGTTCTTCTCCTGCTCGCGCCCGTAGCGCATGCCGTAGCGCTCGAGGCCCTCCTCCATCGACGGGCCGAGCTCGCCGGACGGCAGGTCGCTCGTGAACGGCACGATCACGTGGTAGAGGTGGTACAGGAAGTACCCCTCGGCCCAGCGGAAGGCCTGGTACTGCTCGTGGCCGTCCTGCAGACGCTGCGGGAGGTTCTGGTAGCCCTCGCGCTTGAAGATCTCGAAGTCCGCGCGCTCCCGCTCGAGGTTCACGCGCTTGTTCGGGTCCTCGAAGCCGTCGATCTGCGGCACCAGGACGCCGATGGCGATCGCGACCGTCGACAGGATCACCAGCGAGGTGCCCGTGTGCATGGCGCGGAAGAACGCGACGAAGGCGCGCCGCTGCAGGAACACGAAGGTGCCCGAGCAGAGGAAGAACAGGAGCAGGACGACGTCCGACAGCCCGGGCGCGAAGGGCGCGGTTCCGACCAGCGCGTCGACGTGCGGGCCGAGCAGCTGGCCGACGCCCTGGCCCACCAGCGTCAGGAGCAGGATGCCTCCGGTGGCGGAGCCGAAGTCCCAGCGCCGCGGCGTGTGCCGGTCCGGCAGGAAGAGCGCCAGCAGCGGGTAGAGCAGGATCAGGGCGCCGCCCAGCACCGCCATGATCCCGCGCATGCCGTCGGCCACGCCGCCCTCGACCAGCGAGTGGTCGAAGATCCCGAACAGCGCCAGCAGGGTCCAGCCGAAGAAGAACCCCAGCAGGAAGAACGCGCGCACCATGCGCAGCGACAGCCCGAGACGCTCGGAGAAGAGGCGACAGACGCCGGAGACGGCGCGCTGGTCCGGTCGGGTCCAGGCCGAGTCCTCGGGCGGATCGGTCGCCGTCGGTTGTCGTGTTTCCATCCCGGTGGGTGGCTCCTCAGAGCCTGCGCTGCAGCACGAAGTCGAGTACGCCTTCCAGCGATCGTCTCGCCGGCGAGGGCGCGAGCCCCGCGAGTTTCTCCTTGCAGCCCTCGACCAGAGAGCGCGCCCGAGCCTCGGCGTAGGCCAGACCCGGTCCCAGGTCGACGGCCTCGCGGAGGGCGAGCGCACGGTTCTCGATGCCGGGCGCCGTGTACGCGTCGCGGATGCGCGCACGTGTCTGTTCATCGGCCGCTTCGTAGACGTGCAGGACAGGCAAGGTCACCTTTCCGTCCGCCACGTCCGTTCCGGCCGTCTTCCCGAGCTGTTCGGTCGTTCCCGTGAGGTCCAGGAGGTCGTCGACGATCTGGAAAGAAAGGCCCAGGTCCCAGCCCAGGGAGGCCATCGACGCGCCCAGCTCCTCGTTCCCGCCGGGGTAGCGCGCCCCGAGCTCGCAGGCGGCGGCGTACAGGCTGGCCGTCTTGGCCCCGCAGATCGCCTCGTAGCGCTCGACCGGCAGCTCGAAGTGGTAGCGCTGGGTCGACTGCTCGATCTCTCCCACGCAGAGCTTGCGGGTCGTCTCCGAGAGCAGGCGGCTGCAGAGGCGCGAGGACAGGGTCGTCGAGAGACCGAAGGCGCGCGCGTACAGGAAGTCGCCCAGGAGCACCGCGATCTGGTTGTCCCAGCGCTCGTTCACGCAGGCCACGCGGCGACGCACTTCGGCGCCGTCGAGGATGTCGTCGTGCACCAGCGTGGCGAGGTGGATCATCTCGACGATCGCGGCCACGGCCGCGTGCTCGTCGGTGGTGTTCCCGCTGGCCTCGCCGACCAAGAGCACCAGGGCCGCCCGCAGCTGCTTGCCGCGGAACCGGCCGATGTGGTCGGTCATGTCCCGAACCGCCGGAGAGGACTCCGCCAGCTGCTCGAGCAGGATCGCGCGCATGCGTTCGAGCCCGTCGTCGACGGGTTCGAAGAGGGCGGAGAGGGCGCTGCCGGGTCCGGTCATCGCTGCAGGGGCGTCAGAGGCGTCGGGGAGCGTCGCCCAGGTCGCGTGCCTCGGCGAGATCGGCGGGAGTGTTCAGGTTGACGGTCGCGCGCTCCAGTCCGGGCGAGAGTTCGTCCGGAGCGACGGTTTCGACGCGCACCTCTGCGTGGAAACTACGGAGGGCGCGACGCCCCTCGTCGAGAGCACGACGTACCGCAGGCAGCGTGGTCGACCGGTAGACCGCACACAAGGGCTCGAGTCGCTCCTCTTGGCGCAGCAGGAGGGCGTCCAGGTCGCGCTCGTCGATCCGTCGAAGCAGGAGCTCGAACAAGCGCGCCTCGGCGAAGGGCATGTCGCAGGCGAGCACGCAGAGCAGCTCCCCGTCGTCGCGCACGAGCTTCTCCAGGGCCGCCTCCAGCCCCGCCAGGGGCCCGAGACCGGGTGCGCGGTCAAGCACGGTCTCGAGGCCGAGCTCGCCGTAGCGCACGCCCTCGCCCGTCGCGAGAAAGACCGCGGGCGTGACCGCGCGCAGGGTGTCCGTGGCCGTCCGCAGGAGGGACTCGTCGCCCCAGGAGACCAGCGCCTTGTCGCGGCCCATGCGACGGCTCTGGCCGCCACACAGGACCACGCCCTGGATCCGTCGTCCGCGGACCCCGGCGTCCCCCGTGCCCCCGGGGTTCGGGGCCGACGGGCCGCGGCCGTCCGCGGAGCGGTCCCTGGCGGCCACGACGATCACGAGCCGTCCTTGGCGGACCCCTCGGCGGCTCCCTCGGCCGCTCCCGGGGAACCGGACGCCCCGGCCTTGGACTCGAGCTCGTCCGGGTCCTCCTTGAGGCCCTTCTTGAACTGGGTGATGCTGCTCCCCATCGAGCGCGCGAGCTCCGGCAGCTTCCGCCCGCCGAAGACCAGGAGGACGATCCCCAGGATGACCCACAGCTCGGGGCCTCCGGGCAGGAACGCAGCGATCGTGGGGAGGGCGAGCGAGCTCGTCATGGGACAGGGAGGTGGAAGGTGCGGGAAACCGGACGGGCGGTCCCGGAGTCCCGACCCCGAGTCCGTCGACCACGCATTCTAGGGCAAGAGGGAGGCCGGAGCCCGCCCCCGGGCCCCCGAAAACGCCCGTTTCCGCCTCCCCGTCGCCCGATCCGGGACGAGCGGGGCCCCGCGCGGCTCCGGCGACGCGTCAGGGCTCCCGCGAGGCGCTGCGCGCGTCCTGCAGGCGGCGCGCGTCCTTCGGCAGGAGCGCGGGCACGGTGCGCCCGCGGCCCGCGAGGGTGCCCTCGGACTTGTTCCCGAAGGCCGGACCCCGGCCGACCCGGAACCCGGCGGTCTCGAGCGCGTGGCGGACGGTGAACGACGCGCTGTAGGTCGACAAGAGCCCGTCCTCCGCGAGCCGCCCCCGGAGCGCGCGCAGGAACGGCGGCGCCCAGAGCTCGGGTTCCCGCGCCCGGGAGAAGGGATCCAGGAAGACGCAGTCGAAGGGGCCCGCGAGCGCTGCGACCGTCTCCCG
>CAZDYS010000035.1:0-15413 GCA_964509445.1 uncultured Planctomycetaceae bacterium | reverse complement strand
GCGTCTCGCGCAGCGCGACGGGCCGGAGAGCTCCGCGAGTCGAGAGGACCGCGCCCTAGTGGTCCGCGGCCTCGGCCTCGGCCGCGTCGGCGAAGCCGGGAGCGAACGCGCCGTAGCCCTCTTCCTCCAGGCGGTCGACCGGGACGAACCGCAGCGCGGCGGAGTTGATGCAGTAGCGCAGGCCCGTGGGCTTGGGCCCGTCGTCGAACACGTGCCCCAGGTGCGAGTCCGCGAGCGCACTGCGCACCTCGGAGCGGACGTAGCCGAGCTTCTTGTCGCTGGAGAAGCGCAGGGCGGTCTCGGTGATCGGTCGCGTGAAGCTGGGCCAGCCCGTGCCGGAGTCGAACTTGTCGCGCGAGCTGAAGAGCGCCTCGCCCGAGACGATGTCGACGTAGAGCCCCTCCTCGTGGTTGTCCCAGTACTCGCCGGTGAAGGCGCGCTCGGTGTCGTCCTTCTGCGTCACCCGGTACTGCAGGTCGGTCAGACGCTCCCGGAGCTCCTCGTCCGAGGGCTTCTCCCACGTGGTTCCGCCGGCGGGCTCGAAGGTCCGGTCCTCCCCCCACACGCGGTCGAGGTAGGCGTCGCGGCCCGAACCGCTCCGGTAGGACTCGTAGCGCGCCGTGCTCTTCTTGTAGAAGTCCTGGTGGTAGTCCTCCGCCGGGTAGAACGTCTCCAGCGGCGTGATCGCGGTGAGGATGCGGGTGTCGAAGCGGCCCGACTTCCCGAGGCGATCCCGCGAGGCTTCCGCGGCGAGGCGCTGCTCCTCGGAGTGCGTGAAGATCTCGGAGCGGTACTGGCTGCCGCGGTCGACGAACTGGCCTCCGGAGTCGGTCGGGTCGATCTGGCGCCAGAAGATCTCGAGCAGGTCGTCGTAGGAGACGCGCGTCGGGTCGTAGGTGATCTGGACCGCCTCGGTGTGACCGGTGGTCCCGGAGCAGACCTCCTTGTAGGTCGGGTCCGGATCGTCGCCGCCGCAGTAGCCGCTGACGACCTCGAGGACGCCGGGCACCTTCTCGAACGGAGCCTCGACACACCAGAAACACCCGCCGGCGAAGGTGGCCAGGCGAGGCTCGACGCTCGGCAGGGTGTCGGAGTTGCCGGAGCGCATGGCGGCCGCGCCGTCGTTCGCGACGAGGGCCGGATCTTCCACGCGCGCGTCGACGCCGCAGGCGGTCAGGAGGAGGAGGGGCAGGAGTGCAGTTCTGTGGATCATGGGATTCCTCGCCGACTCGTTCGGGTCGGGTCGGCCGCTGTGACGCGGCCTCGTGCTCACTGTCGCAGGACCCTTCGTGCGGCGCCAGCGAACGGATCCCTGCGACGCGGGAGTTTGCGGGCCTCCGATGGGCGCCCCTGGCTCGTGCGCGGCCGATTCGGGCCCTCCGCGGCAAGCAACGCGGGACCAGGATAGACCCACCGTTCGCCGGTCGGTAAGAACAGAATGCACGAAGGCGCGGGAAGGACCGGCCGGGGCGACCCGTCCACTCCCCGCAGTCCCCATGCCCTTCGGCTCGGAGCCGATCCGCCCCACGAGGAGCCCCCCATGCCGCACGCTCGCCACGCCGTCTCCCTGCTCCTCCTCGCCCTCGCGGGCACCTCCTGCGTCGCCGCCGTCGAGGAGCAGGTGCAGTACGAGAGCCTCGCGATCCGGACGACGCTGCACGCGGGCGTGCGCTCCCTCGACCACTCCCAGTTCGACTCCCACCCGGTCTACGGCGTGGAGGTCGACGTGAAGCCCGAGGGCAGCCGGCTCGGGTACGAGGTCGGAACCTCCTTCGCGACGGACTCGGGGACCAGCAGCGGCGTCGACGTCGAGGGCGACTTCTACGAGGCCTACGGCGGCATCCGCTGGCACTTCCCCAACTTCTCCGACCGCGCGATGCCGTACGTCGGCGCGGGAGCGAGCTACTTCCAGGCGGATCGTCAGAGCGAGGTCGGCGGGATCGTCACCACGGCCGAGGACTGGAGCGGTGGCGGCTACGTGCGGTTCGGGGTCTACGGCCCGGTCGGGAAGCTGGGCCTCGACGGCGGCTCGCGCGTGCTCGCCGGCGGCGACCTGCGCGCGGTCTTCGGCCAGGACTACGACTGGCTGCAGTTCACGCTCACGCTCGGGTTCGCGCGCTAGGCCCCAGGCGGCATCGGATTCCGACCCGACGCGGGGACCCGGTCTTTTTCCCCGCCGAGGCTCGACCTCCGGGCGAGCGCGAGACGATAGGTCGTCCGAGGCGGTTCCCCTACCCGCCGTGACTCCGTGCCCATCACGACCCCGTCCTTCCGCTCCCAGCTCCTCGAGCTGATGAGCCAGGTGTTCCAGCGCGCCTTCGACGACTGGAAGGCCATGTTCGGCTTCGAGGCCAACGTGGAGCGGGTCGGCATGCGCGTGCTGCGCAGCACGGAGGAGCTGCTCGAGGTCATCGTCGGGGAGGGCTGCATCGTGCGCACGATCCTGCAGGGCCGTGCGACCGGACCGCTCCTGTACGCGTTCCCGATCGACTTCCTGGGCCAGGCGGTGGCGTCTGCTCTGATGATCCCGAACCCCGCCGACCTGGAGGGGAACTGGGAGGAAGAGGAGCAGCAGGACGCGCTCCACGAGCTCATGAACCTGTTCTGCGGCTCGAGCACCCATGCGATCGAGGAGCTGGAGTACCGCCTGCGCGTGTCCCAGTCCCTCGACCACCTGAAGGTGGAGATCTCTCCCGAGAACCTCGCCGGGGACCTGCCGCTGGACGTCTCCCTGTGCTGCTTCGACGTGACCGTCTCGACCTCTCTGGGCGAGGCGAAGATGTGGCTCCTCATGCCCGAGGACGTCGCGCTCGCGTTCGAGACGAAGTAGACGGCGTCCCGACCTCTCGCGGTCCTCGCCCCAGCAGCGGGAATGTCGCCGCAGGCGTCCCGGAACTCCTCCAGAGAGGCCCTCTCGTGCACGAAAGAGGGAACACGGAGAGAATTCCCATGCAGCTCGCCCATCCCGGGACGGGAGAAGCCCTTGCCCGCGCGGCCTACCTGACCAACGCGAGGGGCCGCATCTGCTTCGCCCAGGTCCTGATCCACCCTCCGAAACAGATCCAGGTCACGGCCCCCGTGGGCTTCGAACTGGGCGTCGGCGCCGAGACGCAGATGCGCCTCATGCTCTCGAACGGACGCCAGAGCGACCCTCTGCGCGCCCTCGTGACCGCTCGCTATCGGTCGCCCCAGGGCGAGCGGTACGGGCTGGAGCTCCTGGCCACGGCCGCCGAGCGCGCCGCCATGCACCCGGAGGTGCGCACCGCTTTCGAACTACGACGCACGCGGCGTCTGCGCGTTCCGGAGGGCACTCCCGTCCTGCTGTCGAACATCGCCGGCCAGCTCTACCGCGGGAGCCTCCTGGACGTCTCCGACGGCGGCTGTGCGGCTCTCCTGCCCACGGCGGCCGACCTCGAGCTGCTGGGGGTGGACGAGGTGGAGGTGAGCTTCCGTCTCGGGCCTCGTCAGACTGGCTTCTCGCTGATCGCGGACATTCCGCGACGTCAGCTGGTCGGAGGTGGCGTCCTGTACGGGCTGCGGTTCTGCGAGGACCGGGACGAGGAGCACCGCGCGCGGCTGCAGAGGCTGCTCGAGCGCGTGACTCCGGCCTGAGAGCGTCCCGGCCCGGTGACCTGCGCCCTTGGTGGCGTCAGGAGTTGACGACCAGGTCGATCTTGGCGCCGAGCTGCTCCGGCGTGAACGGCTTCGTGATGTAGCCGTCCGCGCCCGCCGACATCGCCTCGGCGACACGCTCCTCGGAGCCCTCGGTCGTCACCATGATGATCGGCGTCTGGTGGCTCTTGCGCGCCTCTCGTACGAAGTCGATGCCGTTCATCTCGGGCATGTTCCAGTCGCAGAGCACGACGTCGACCTCGCTGCCCTGCAGGGCCTGAAGCCCTTCCAGGCCGTTCGAGGCCTCGTCCGTGTTGGAGACGTCGACGCCGGCCTGGCGCAGCGAGCGCGCGACCATCTTGCGCATGACGGAAGAGTCGTCGATCAGAAGAACTTTGAGGCCCATGGGTGGCTCCTAGGCGCAGGCCCGGAAGGTCTGCGCGGCAATGTCGTCCAGCGGACAGATCTGTTCCGCAGCTCCTAGCTCGGCAGCCACGCGCGGCATTCCGTAGACGATTGCGGTCTCTTCGTCCTGTGCGATGGTCTTCGAACCGGCGCGGCGCATGGCGAGCAGCCCCTGGGCACCGTCCTTGCCCATCCCCGTGAGGATCACCCCGACCGCGCGGGTCGGACAGACCCGCGCGACGGACTCGAACAGGACGTCGATCGAGGGTCTCTGGTGATGCACCTTCGGGCCCGACCGCGTGCGGACCACGAGCCCGCGGACGCCAGCGCGCTCGACGACCAGGTGCTGGTCCCCGGGTGCCACCAGGGCGACTCCGGTCTCCACCAGGTCCCCGTCTCGCGCCTCGCGGACCCGCATCGCACACTCCTGATCGAGCTGTGCCGCGTAGGCCGACGCGAACTCCGGCGTGATGTGCTGGACGATGACCGTCCCCGGCGCGTTGGCCGGGAACGACTGCAGGATCGTGCGCGTCGTCTCCGTGCCTCCCGTGGAGGCGCCGATCACGATGAGGCTTCGCTTGGGACGGGCCGGCAGCGTCACGGCCGCGGAAGCAGTCGGCGTCGGCACGGGCGCTACGCGGCGCGAACCGGCCGCAGCGCGGACCGCCGCGACCAGGCGAGGTCCCAGGTTGCCGAGGGACTGTGAGCCCGGCTTGCAGATCACGTCGAAGGCTCCCGCCGCCAGGGCGCGCATCGCGATCGATCCCGCGCGCGGGGCGATCGAGCTCACGATGATCACCGGCAGAGGATGGTGCTTCATGATCTTCCGGAGGAAGGTGAGCCCGTCCATGCGGGGCATCTCGATGTCCAAGAGGACCACGTCAGGGCGCTCCTGCAGGATGAGGTCGCGGCCCTGGTAGGGATCCGGCGCCGTTCCGACGAGCTCGATGTCGGGCGCCGGTGCGAGCAGCTTCTCGATCGCTCTCCACACCAGCTTCGAGTCGTCGATCAGGGCGACCCGGATCGGCTTCGAGGAGCGCGGGAGCGACATCTCAGTCCACCCTCTGCTGCGTGGACACCGAGGCCTGGTTGGACGGCCGCCGGTAGATCGTGGGCTCCAGGTACTCGAACCCCTGCTCGAGGCCGTTCAACGACTCCGAGTGCCCGATGAAGAGCAGTCCACCGGGGCGGAGCTGGTCGAAGAAGCGGCGTGCGAGCCGAGCCTGCACCTCGCGCTCGAAGTAGATCAACGCGTTGCGGCAGAAGATCACGTCGAACGACTTCCTCATCGGCCACCGCTCGAGCAGGTTCAGCTGCCGCGGGCGGACCCGACCACGAAGGTTCGCGGACACGCGAGAGCCACCGGAGCCCCGCTCGAAGAAGCGGAGCTTCATGGCCTTGGAGACCGACGCCACGTCGCTCTCGGGATAGACGGCTTGCTTCGTCTGGGCGAGCACCTTGGTGGAGATGTCCGTCGCGAGGACCAGGAACCGGTTCAGCCGGTCCTCTCCCAGCTGGTCCGCCAGGGTCATCGCGATGCTGTAGGGCTCCTGCCCCGAGGAACAGGCGGCACTCCAGATCCGGATCGTGTCCGGATCGTTCTCCGCGAGCCGCCTCGGGAGGAACTCCTGGGCGAGGTACTCGAAGTGATGAGCCTCCCGGAAGAAGCTCGTCACGTTCGTCGAGAGCAGGTTGATCAGGACCTGCACCTCGTCCTGGTCGCGGTTGACCCTCGAGAGGTACTTCTCGAGGGTCGTGTCTCCGAGCGCACGCATGCGACCGCTCAGCCGCGCCAGGACGAGAGCCGATCGGCTCTCCCCCAGCGCGATCCCCGTCCTGCGCTGCAGCAGGTGACAGAGCTCGCCGTAGGCGGGATCGGACGGAGTGCTCACCGGCAGGTCCTCGGTTCGCTAGAACTCGTCGAAGCCGCCGGAGTCCATCGGGAACACGGCCTCGGCGCTCGTCGCGGACATCCTCGACCCGGGGCTCTGGACCAGGCTCGGCGTCGCGTCGACGGAACCGAACGGAGTCGATCCGTTCTCGATCCTCGACGAGTCTCCGAACCGACCGCCCGGGGCGGCCGAGCCGGTCGTGTCCGGGGCCGCGCCGACGGTGCCTCCGATGAGCGCGCTCAGCTCGCCGGTCAGCTCCAGGAGGCGATCCGACTCGGCGCGCAGCTCGTTGGCCGCGTTGGCGCTGTCCTCGGCGCCGCGGGCGTTGGACTGGGTCACCTGGTCCATCTCGGTGACCGCGCGGTTGATCTGGTCGATGCCCTGGGAGATCTCGGCACCGGCCGTCGCGATCTCGGAGATCAGGTCCGCGACCTCGTGCGTCGAGCTCGTGATCGTCTGCAGGGTCGAGCCGACCTTCTCGGACAGGCGCATGCCGTTGTCCACCCGGTCCCCGGTCTCGTCGATCAGAGCGCCCGTGTTGCGCGCGGCCTCGGCGGCGCGCTGCGCGAGGTTCCGGACCTCTTCCGCGACGACCGCGAAGCCCTTGCCGTGCTCTCCGGCGCGCGCCGCCTCGACGGCCGCGTTGAGCGCCAGGAGGTTGGTCTGGAACGCGATCCCCTCGATGTTCTTGACGATCTTGGCCATCTCGGCGCTGGATGCGGTGATCTCCGACATCGCGGTGATCAGCTCGGTCATGGACTGCTGACCGTCACTGGCCGAGCGGCGCGCTCCGGAAGCGATGTCGTTCGCCTTCGCCGCGTTCTCCGCGTTGCTGGAGGTGATGCTCGACATCTCCTCGAGACTGGCAGCGGTCTCCTCCAGGCTGGAAGCCTGCTCGGTCGCGGAGTGCGAGACCGAGAGCGAGGCCGAGGACACGCGACTCGCGTTCGACTCGAACAATCCGGAGGTCGCCTGCAGGCGCCGCACGACGTCCGACAGCGGCCGCACGACGGAGCGTCCCATCAGGAGCCAGACCCCCGTGAGCAGAACTGCGATGGCGACGATCGCTCCCTGCATGACGGCCATCAGCCCGGTCCGCGGCGAGCCCGTCTCGAGGAGCCCGACCGCCTTGTTCGCTTCGACCAGGAGCTCGGGGTTCTTGGCGGACAGGAACTCCACCGCTGCGACCACCGCGGGATCGGAGTAGTCCTCGGCCGTCAGGACGACCTCCACCTGGCGCGAGAATCCCCCCCAGAGCTCCAGGACCTTGTTCAGCTGCGCGACGGACTCCGGGGTCCCCGCGGGGGGCAGCTCCAGCTCGGCGTCCCCGTTGATCAGGCCGCGCTGCGCACGCTCGAACAGGTTCGCGTTCTCCTGCAGGCTCGTCCGGATCGCCTCGTGGTCCCCGTAGCCGTGCGCCAGCATCAACGCTTCCTTCGTGATGCGCTGGGAGAGCATGCGCTGACGCCCGGCCACGTTGACCTGGCGGCCGTGCGAGGTGTCCGACAGCTTGACGAGGCTCACGATCGGAGGCGTCACCGCGACGACGAACAGGAGCAGGAGGAAGCGCAGGATCCGAGTGCGGATGTCGCGCTCACGACGGGGAGTGATGTTCATGGCTATCAGCTGGCCTGCTGGGGGGAGAGGGGGTCTTGATCGGTGCTCGTTTCGCGGCTCACGACTCTCGCGATGTCGAGCAACATCACGACGGTGCGGTCGAGCATGCCGGTCCCCAGAAGGAACTCGGCGTTGACCGTGGTGTTGAACCGCGGCGGGTCGGCGGTCGAACCGCCCTCGATGTCGCTGACTTCAGCGACCTCGTCCACGACGATGCCCATCGTCAACGTGGTGTCTTGTTTTTCGACCTCGACGACGATGATGCACGTCTCGCGGGTCGGCTCCGCGGCGGGCATTCCGAAGCGAAGGCGCAGGTCCGTGACCGGGATGACGCGGCCGCGGAGGTTGATCACGCCCAGGACGTGCTCCGGGCTGTGCGGCAGCGGCGTGATCGGCAGGAGGCCGATGATCTCGCGGACCCGCAGGATCTCGACTCCGTACTGCTCACCGCAGACGGTGAAGGTCAGGTACTTGCCGCCGAGCTCTCGAGGAGACTGGAGGAGGTTCGGATCGTTCATGTTCATGAGGACTGGGAAGCCGTCGGGCTCCCCTCGCGTGCGATGCGTGCGAGCCCGTCCACGTCCAGGATGAGGCCGACGGTTCCGTCACCGAGAATCGCGGCGCCGGCGATGCCGGGGCACGGGTCTTCGCCGGTGCCCATGCTCTTGATCACGACCTGCTGCTGTCCGTAGAGGTCGTCGACCATCAGGGCGAAGTCCTCGCCCTCGGCGCTCGTGATCGCGAGCAGCCCCTCCGACGCATCCGTCGTGTTCGACGGCAGCCCCAGGAGGTCTTGTAGACGGTAGAGAGGAATCACCTGCTCGCGCACGTTGACCATCTCTCCACGCCCCTGGTACGTGAAGATCTGCTCGCTCTCCGGCCGGAGGAAGCTCTGCACGGACAGCGTGGGCAGGATGTAGCGACGATCCCCGGCCGCCACGACCATCGCGTCGATGATCGCGAGAGTCAGCGGGAGTCGGATGATGAAGCGCGATCCGAAGCCGGGCTCGGACTGGATCTCGACGACTCCGCGGAGCGCCTCGATGTTCTTCTTCACGACGTCCATGCCGACGCCGCGACCGGAGACCTCGGAGAGCTTCTCGGTGGTCGAGAGGCCCGGATGGAAGATCAGCGGCCAGACCTCTTCGTCCGGCATCGCTGTCGCCTGAGCCTCCGTGACGAGGCCGTTGCCGACCGCCTTCTTCAGGATCCCCGCGCGGTTCATCCCTCCGCCGTCGTCCCGCAGCTCGATGACGACGCTCCCGCCCTGGTGGTATGCCGAGAGCTTCACGGTTCCCGTCACGGGCTTGCCGTTCTCCAGACGCTTCTCCGCGGGCTCGATCCCGTGGTCGACGGCGTTCCGAAGCATGTGGATCAGCGGGTCGCCCAGCTTCTCGACGACGTTGCGATCCAGCTCCGTGTCGCCGCCATCGGACGCGAAGGCAACGGACTTGCCGCACTTGCTCGCGACGTCCCGCACCATGCGCGCGGCCTTCTGGAAGGTGGCCTTGAGCGGGACCATGCGCATCGACATCGCGATCGCCTGCAGCTCGTTGGTCACCTTCTCGAGCTGCGCGATGCTCCGGAAGCCGCCGCCCGTGGTGGTGGCGCTACCGACCTCTTGCTGGACCATCGCCGTCGTGATCACGAGCTCACCGACGAGGTTGATCATGTTGTCGAGGCGGTCCATCGCGATCTTGACCGACCCGACGTTCTTCTTCTTGGCCTTGTCCGTCTTCGGCCTGGGCGCGTCGCTCTCCGGGACCGGAGTCCCCGCTACGGGCTCCTGAGACGGAACGGCGTCCGCGGGAGCTTTCGCGGTCGTCGCCGGTGCGTCCTCCGAGACCTCCACGACCGGATCAGGAGACCCCCCTCTCGACGCGGGCTCGTCCCCCGTGGAGACCGCCTCGAGCTCCACGAGGCAGGCTCGGTAGTCCTCCGGGAGCGGGACCTTGGCTGCCCCCGTGCGCAGCCCGGCGACGAGCCCCTTCAGGACGTCGAGGGCCCGGTAGCACAGGTCCATCTTCGCCCCGACCAGCTCGATCTCCGCGTTGCGCGCGAGGTCCAGCATCGACTCGGCGCGGTGGGCGAAGGTCGAGAGCGCGCCGACCTCGAGGATGCCGGCGCCGCCCTTGATCGTGTGGAAGCTGCGGAAGACCGCGTTCAGCGCGTCATCGTCCGTCGGTTCGCTCTCGATGGTCAGGAGGTTCTCTTCGGCAGCGTCGAGGTGCTCCTCGGCCTCGGAGAGGAACTCGTCCATCAGCGGGTCGTCGCAACCGTCGAAGGTCTCCCCGGCCGACTCGGGGACCGCATCCTTCTGGTCCGACCTGGAGTCGCCGGAGTCCTGGGGCGCGGAAGCAGAGGGGCTCTGCTCCGAGCCGGCACTCTCGGGATCGAGCGCCTGCTGGAGGTCCTCGATTGCCGCGACGACGGGTGCGAGCTGTTCCGCCAGGTCGTCGGCGTCCGGCGCGATGGCGCGAATGCGCTTGGCGCCCTTCATCGCGACGCGCGCGAGGTCGCCCGGCACCCCGTCGAGCATCGCGATGCCCTGCAGCGCGACGCGTAGCTCGTTGAGCGCCCCGGCCTCTCCCGGACCGATCACCATCGACAGACGCGCAGCCGTTTCGATCAGGTCCTGGACCTTGTTCTCGTCGTAGCTCATGGCGCGCTAGGGAAGGAAGTCCAGCCAGACCCAGAACCGGCGCGAGTCGGTCGAGAACGTGTCCGCGTCGTAGGCGGCGAACTTGATCCCGAGGTTCACGTGCTCGGTGAGCGGCCGCTTGAACAGGAGGTCGATCTCCGTCCCCAGGTCGTCTCCGCTCTCGTTTCCGGTGAACGTGTGGTAGATCGCCGCCCAGGTGTTCCCGTCGAACGACCCCCCCACGGACACGTGCAGGTCTTCGAGCCCGCCGTCCGGCGTCACGAGGAACTGGTCGGCCCACCCGTTGAACTTGTGGAGCGTGGCGAGCGGTGTGCTGAACTTGTCGCCGGCGTCCGCCGAGCCTTCGAGGACCTCGTAGCCGACCTTGAGGTTCACGTTCTCGTAGCCACCCACGACCTCGGCGAAGAGATAGCCCGCATCCACGTCGTTCGGGTTGTTCTCGACGTCGCTCTGCTGTGCGTACTCCCCGGTGCAGGACAGCTTCCAGGGCCCCGGCAGCGGGACCTTGCCCACCGCGCGAGCCCCCACCGTGGAGGTCGAGAAGGCCGCGAGGTTGCTGCTGTCGAGGTAGTACCAGTAGCCGGTGAGCTTCAGCCCCTCCCACCCGTGCGAGACGTTCACGAGGTGGGAGTCCATCCGCGCGTCCCCGTTCGGGTTGTCGTCGCCGAAGATCCGGTTCGTGTTGTGCAGGTACGCGTAGAACAGACTCGTCTCGGCGACGCTCGAGCGAACGGAGATCGCGTCGAAGCTCTGGAAGTTCTGTCGCCACGGAACGCTTCCGACGAAGCGGTGGTTGTCGAGAGAGATCTCCTGGCGGCCGACGCGCACCTGGGCTCGTTCGCCCATCTCCAGGTAGGCCTGGTTGATCTCCGTCCCCTCGGGATCGGCGACCACGGGACGATCGGTGACTCCGTTCGTCGTGCTGTTGAAGAGGTCGTTCCCGACGAAGGCCACGGTCTCGGACTCGACGACGGCGCGGACCCCGCGGTAGGTGCCGGACTCGTAGCGCATGGTTCCGCGGAACGTCGAGGACCGCGCGTCCCGGTCGAAGGCGTCGTCGGTGACGTCCTCGTAGCGATAGCGCCCCCGCACGCGGAACGTCCCGTTCTTCAGGGCGTCCCACAGATCGCCCTCGTCTGCCTCCTCGCTCAGAAGGGGGAGGGTCTCACGGAGTGCTTCCTCCTCGCGCAGCTCGAGCGCGAGAGAGTCGGGGGGCAGGGGGGTCTTGGAGCCAGGGGGGTCCGCAGCGCCAGGGTCGCCCAGGAGACCGAGAGCGACCGAGAGGAACTTCGCTGCGGACCCCCCCAGCGCGGGGGAGAGAGACATGCGCTGGGGACGGGTCGAGACGAGGCCCGGAATCGGGTCGCTACAGGCATCGGACCAAGGTCCTAGCCCCTTGAGGCCTCAGGCGCGGATCCGCGACTCGGCCCCGTGCCCAGATCGCCACTGCGCCGGCCCCCCGTGGGGAAGAGTTTTCCGGTCCGCGCCGGAAAGCCCGTCGTTACGCGAAGAACCCCTCGAGCACGCCCTCGGTCCCCGCGAAGCTCTCGGCCTCGAGGCCGAGAGCCTGGAGCATGCCGACGAAGAGCCCCGCGCAGGGCAGGTCGTCCTCCTCGAAGCGACGCCGCGGCGCGTCCACCAGGGCGCCGGTCAGCGGGTCGTTCTGCGCCTCGACGAGCGCGGTCCTGCTGAAGCGCGTGTAGTGCCCGAGACGCACGCCCAGCTTGCGGCCTCCGCACAGCGCCAGCGGGTAGTTGCGAGCGTTGTGCGTCGTGGTGCAGGAGCTGCCGTAGAGGACCATCGTGTTGTCGATCAGCCTCCCCCACTCGTCCTCGGTCTCGGACATGCGCTGGAGGAAGTAGGCGAACTGCTCCGCGTACCACCGATCGAACGGACCCCACTCGTCCCAGTGACCCTCGTGGGTGTCGTGGCTGATCGTGTGGTGCCCCTTGTCCACGCCGACGGTCAGCCGCGGCCAGTGGTCTCCGAAGCCCATGCCGTCCTCGCGCGCCAGCATGTAGGTCATGACCCGCGTGGCGTCGGTCTGGAACCCCAGGACCATCAGGTCGTACATCGTCCGGACGTAGGCCGACGGGTCGCTCTTCGGGTTGGGGTCGAGCGCCAGGTGCGACGCGTCGAAGGGCTTCATCGGCGTGTCGAGCCACTCCTCGTTGCGCTGCACCTGCTCCTCCAGCGCGCTCAGGGACTCGAGGAACTCCCCCAGCTTGTGCTGATCGGCCTGACCGAGCCGGCGCGCGAGGTCCTTCGAGTCCTCCTGGACGAGGTCGACGATCTTGCGCCCGCGCCGCAGCGAACGACGGCGCTCCTCCGTGGACTGACCGCCGTTCGGGGCGAAGTAGCGCTCGAAGATCTGACGGTGCCGATGCTCCGAGGGGATCGGCCTCCCGTTGTCGTCGAAGGAGAGCGTCGAGACGCGCGACTTGTAGCCGACGCCGCCGTCGGTGGAGAGGACGAAGGACGGGTAGCGCGTGTGCTTCTTGAGGTGGCGCGCCGCGAGCTGATCCACCGAGATCGAGTTCTGGTAGTGCCCGCCGCGCAGGTCTCCGGCCGTCAGCCAGGTGTCCCCGGCCAGGTGACCGAGCAGCTCGCGACTCTTCGGGTGGCTCAGCCCGCCGTAGATCGCCATGTCGTCGCGGAAGGGCTCGAGCGGCTCGAGGATCCGCGTGAACCGGAAGTCCTTCCCGCGCCCGCTGGGGAACCAGCGCCAGTGTGCGTTCGCCGTATCGTCCTCGTCCGGCAGGCTGCAACCGTTCGGGAAGTACACGAACGCCGCCCGCCGCGGCATCGGCGCGTCCGCGGCGCGCGTCGCTCGCTCCATCCCCTCGAGGTACGGAACGAGACAGCTCACTCCGACGCCGCGCAGGAAGGTTCGGCGGTCCAGGTGCCAGGACTTCGCTGTCATGGGACGCTAGGGGTGCAGGGAGAACGACGGAGAGGAGACGACGGCCTGCACGGCCGCTCGCAGCCGGTACCCGTCCGATCTTACCGTTTCCTGGAGCTCTCGAAGCTCCGGTTCGTCCGTGAAGGCCAGGTCGCGGCCCAGCGCGTAGGCGAACAGGTGCTTGAGGACCGATGCGGCGAACTCGTCGCGCTTCTCCTCCAGGAGGTAGGCCTTGAGTCCCGCGGCCCCGTCCACCTCGGTTCCGTCCGGGAGGACCGTGCTCGCGTCGACCGGCTTGCCCTTCCGCTCGGCCTGCACCAGCCCGACCGCGTTGTAGCCCTCGAGCGCGATGCCGTAGGGATCGAAGCTCGCGTGACAGTCGTAGCAGGAGGGGTTGTCGCGATGCTGCTCGATCTGCTCCTTCAGCGTGAGCTCCTCGGTACCGGGCGCCGTGGGATCCAGGTCCGGCACGTTGGGCGGCGGCGGCAGCGGTGGTTGGCCCAGCAGCTTCTCCTTCACCCAGACCGCGCGCTTGATCGGATGCGGCTCGTTGCCGTCCGAGTGGCCCGCGAGGAACGAGCCCTGGCTCATCAGCCCTCCTCGGCCGAGCTCGCGCGGGAGCTCCACCGCGCGGAACGCGATGCCCTCGACGCCCTCGACTCCGTAGAACTCCGCCAGGTTCTGGTTGAGCATCGCGAAGTCCGAGTCGACGAGCTCGAAGAGGCTCTTGTCCTCGCGCAACACGTGGTCGACGAAGTGCACGGTCTCCAGCGCGAGGTCCCGCTTCACGAAGCGCGTGAAGGCCGGGAACTCGTTCGGGTTGATCGTCATGCCCTCGAGCCGATCCAGCCGCAGCCACTCGGACACGAAGGCGCGTACGAACTGCTGCGAGCGCGCGTCGTCCAGGAGGCGCGCCACTTCTTCGTCGAGGGAGGCTCGCAGACGTCCCTCCGCCGCGAGCTCCCGCAGGCGCTCGTCCGGCGGAGCGTTCCAGAGGAAGTAGGACAGCCGCGAGGCCAGCGCGGTCTGGGGGAGTTCGGGCTCCGCGGGAGCGACCAGGGGCTCCGCCAGGAACAGGAAGCTCGGGGAGCACAGCACCGCGATCAGGACCTCGCGCACGCTCTCCTCGTAGGTCGCGCTGTCCGGCCGGATCGCGCGCCAGAAGCCGTGGTAGCGCTCGACCTCGGAGCTCGTCGCGGGACGACGGAACGCTCGTGCGAGGAACCGCTCGAGCACCGCCCGCGTGTAGGCGTCCTCGTCGTTCCGCAGAGGCGAGTCGAACAGGATGTCCGTGTGGGACCTCGGCGGCCAGACCTCGTGGTAGGGAGCCTCGAACTCGAGGCTCTCGACCAGGAGCGGCGGCCCGTTGTCCCCGCGCGACTTGACCAGGTGGTCGTTCCAGACCCCCGCGACCAGGATCCCGGAGAGGATCTCGTCGTCTCCACTCTCGGGCTCGGGGATCGGGAGGTCCTCGAGGCGACCGGCGAAGGTGTGGGTGACCGCCTCCCCCAGCGCGGCGTCGACCTCGACGGGCTCGTCGAAGGTCTTGTAGTCCATGCCGTCGTCGGTGCGCGTGCCGATGAACGCCCGCAGCGCCGGGCGCTCGGCCGCCTCGTCGATCGCGGCCTGGTTCTCCAGACGAACGACGAGCGGGTGCTCCGGCTCCAGCGGCGTCATGACGAGGTGCGTGTAGCCCACGAAGAACGGTCCACCGAGACGCAGCTCGTGGACCCCGTCGTTGACGTAGCCCGCGCCGAGCGGCGTGACCACGAACCCGTCCTCCGGCGCCTCGCGGAAGTCGGGACGCAGGTCGAGCTTGAGCTCTCCGATCTCGAAGCGGATGGAGCCCATCGCGTCCGGGGAGAGGACGCGGTGCACGAGGTCGAACTGGTAGTAGCCCGCCGCGCAGTCCACGACCAGGGTCGACGCGCTCTCGGACGGGAAGTCCACCGGCAGCACCCCGCCCTCCTCGAGCCGCAGGTTCTCACGCTCGAGAGAGCCGTCCGCGCGCAGGACCGTGGCCTCGTCGGCCGCCTCCAGCACGAAGGGAGCGTCTCCCGCCGTGGCGCCGTCGTGCAGCACGTCGTGGTAGCTGCCGAAACCGCCGCCGTGGTTGACGATCTCCAGCACCAGCTCGTTGCGCCCCGCGACGAGCTCCAGAGCGAGACGGTCCTGGTTCGGCGAGACGCCCCGGCGCACGTCGCGGTCCAGGACCTTCTCCCCGTTGAGGTACACGAACAGCGCGTCGTCGCTTCCGAGGGAGACGTTCATGCGACGCGCCGTCGGCGCCTCGAGCACGCGCGCGAGGAACACGAGCCCCACG
>CAZDYS010000034.1:0-15585 GCA_964509445.1 uncultured Planctomycetaceae bacterium | reverse complement strand
GGTGGTCGTCGCGGTGGGCCTGGGGCGGGTGGGGCAGGTGCCCGTCGTGGAGGTGGTCGACGTGGTCGCCGTGACGAATCGCGGTGTGGCCGCAGTCGGCGCCGTGCTGATGGTCGTGGTTCTGGTGTTTCTCGCAGGTCATGTCAGGACTCTTCTTCGCTGGCGTGCTCCAGCACTCCTTGGACGAGCTCGGCGACGTGGTGGTCGGCGAGCGCATAGAACTGATGCTTGCCCTCGCGGCGTCGGGACAGGAGCCGCTCGCCCCGCAGGACGCGCAGCCTGGCCGAAACCGTGGGCATCGAGTCGTCCGAGAGCGCGGCCAGCTCCGACACGCATCGCTCCCCGGAAGCCAGGAGCTCCAGCAGGCGCAGACGGCCCGGGTCCCCCGCTGCGCGGAGGATGGCCGCCGCTCGCTCGAGCACCTCGGGCGTCGAGACCGGAGGGGAGGAGACGGCGTCGTGGTCGCAGGTCGGTTTCTCGTTCACTCGATCCATCAATCTATGATTCGCGCAACTGTTCACAAGACTTGAGGCCAAATTCTCTTCGAGGGGCCCTCAGGACGCCTGGAGGGCGATTCTAGGGCGGAGTAGGCCTCGAGAGATCCGCCCGGGCGACCGAAGAAGGCGGACCGGGGACCTCGGCGCGCCGGCCTCCCCCGCCGAGGGGGAAGCGCTGGAATCGGGGAACTCGGGCGATCCGACAGGCATCTCCCGGCGGGCGGGAGTGCCCCTCCGACGGTTCGTTAGAGTCCCCCATGGCTCGTCCCCGTGGATGCGGCCCGCGAGGACGAGACCCTCCCCTCCCGCGGCTCGCGCCCACGTCCGGACGAGCGCCTCGTACAGCCACCTCCGGGCAAAGAACCTCTGATGCTGGTCCCCTTCTTGGTCTTCCTGGCGGCTCTGATCGGAGGAGCCGCCTCCGGTCTCGCGAACTGGAGCGAGCGGCGGCGCCACGTGGCGCTGGCCCTGAGCACCGGGACCTTCCTCGGGGCCGTCTTCCTGCACCTCCTGCCGGACGTGGCCGGACGCACGGCGACCGCCAGCGTCGAGGAGCACGTGCTCCACGCCGGCGCCCCGGCCGCGGAGCTCGCGACCGGGCACGACCACGAGACCTCGGCGCTCGGAGCCGCGGGGGACGAGACCGCGCCCCACGGTCACGGCGACCCGACGCTGTGGCTCTGCGTGCTCGTCGGCGTGCTGCTCGTCCACACCGTCGAGGCGGTGTTCCTGCGCACGACCGAGCGCGACGAGGTCAGTCGCCACAAGAGCGTGAGCCTCGTGACCCTGGCCGGCGTCTCGGTCCACGCGGCCTCCGCCGGGCTGGGCCTGTCCGCGCTGGACGCCGGCGAGGCGTTGACGACCTCCTTCGTCGTCGCGTTCCTGACGCACAAGGCGTTCGAGAGCTTCGCGATGGTCAACGTGTTCCAGCTCGCGCACTTCTCGCGCCGACGCATCGCGTGGACCCTCCTGGTGTTCTCGCTGCTCACGCCGATCTGCATCCTGGCCGGTCGGCCCATCTTCGCGCACGTGGGTCCGGACGCCCTCAACATCGTGACCGCCCTGGCGGCCGGGACCTTCCTCTACGTCTGCGTCGCCGAGCTCCTGCCGGAGGTGTTCCACCATCCGGGCGACAACCTCGCGAAGTTCACCTTCCTCCTCCTCGGCGTCGGCCTGAGCGTCGTCCTCGTCGGCTTCGGAGCATGATCGACTTCCTCGGTGCCTGGCTCTACGCGGCCTGGGAGATCCTTGCGCTCTCCGGGCCCTGGCTGCTCGTGGGATTCGTGCTCGCAGGGCTCTTGCGCATCCTGCTGCCCGAACGACTGGTCTACCGGCACCTGGGCCAGGACAACTGGCGCTCGGTCCTGACCGCCGCCGTCGCCGGCGTGCCGATCCCCCTGTGCTCCTGCTCCGTGCTCCCCACCGCGATGTCCCTGCGCAAGAGCGGAGCGAGCAAGGGCGCGACGACCTCGTTCCTGATCTCGACGCCGGAGACCGGCGTGGACTCGATCGGGATCACCTGGGCCCTGATGGACCCTCTGATGACCGTCGTTCGCCCGGTCGCGGCGCTGGTCACGGCGCTCGGCTCGGGTCTGCTCGTGAACCTCTTCGCCCGGACCGGACGCGCACCGCAGACGGGGGACGAGGAGGCCGCCTCGGCAGAAGAGGGCGCGCACGACCACGCGCACGACCACGCGCACGATCACGCACACGATCACGCACACGATCACGCACACGATCACGCACACGACCACGCACACGATCACGCACACGATCACGCACACGATCACGCACACGATCACGCGCACGATCACGATCATGATCACGACCACTCCCACTACGACCCGCTCCAGGACGCGGAGAGCAGCCTCCCGCGGCGCGCGCTGCGCTACGCGTTCGGCCCGCTGCTGGACGATCTGACGCCCTGGTTCCTGGTGGGACTCGCGATGTCCGGCCTGATCGCGGTGCTCGTCCCGGAGGACTTCTTCGCGTCGAGCACGACCTCCGGCTGGATCGCGATGCTCGCGATGCTCGTGATCGGCGTGCCCATGTACGTGTGCGCGACGGCGAGCACGCCGATCGCCGCGGCGCTCGTCGCGAAGGGGCTCGATCCCGGCGCGGCGCTGATCTTCCTGCTCGCGGGGCCGGCGACGAACCTCGCGACGATCGCGGTCGTGCGCGGCTTCCTCGGCGGACGCGTGCTCGTCCTGTACCTCGTCAGCATCGTCTCGTTCTCGCTCCTGTGCGGCGCGCTCCTCGCGCCGCTCTACGGCCTGTTCGGCCTCGACCCCTCGGTGAGCATGGCGCGCGCCGCGGAGGAGGGCCTGGGGACCGTCGACGTCCTGGGCGGCGTGCTGATGTCGGGGCTCCTGGTCGTCAGCGCCGGTCGCCTGGGCCTCCACCGCCGCCTGCTGCGCCGCTGTCGGAGTGTGCTCCTGCGCCTCGGCATCGATCCGTCCTCGCGCCTGTTCCGTCTCGCCGCGGTGGCCGGGCTCGTGCTCGCCTACCTGTCCACCGGGGTCTCGGTGGTGCGGATCGGAGAGACGGGCTTCCTGACCCGCTTCGGTCAGGTGGTGCGCACCCTGCCCGAGCCCGGCCTCGTGCTGCACTACCCGTTCCCGGTGGAGCGCTTCGAGTCCCTGCGCACGAGCGAGATCCGCGGCGTTGCGGTGGGCTTCGAGGAGGAGGACGAGGACGCCGGTCCGGGCGCCTCCTACCGCGCCGCGAAGGTCACCGAGGTGACCACGGGCGACGAGACGCTGCTGCAGATCCCCTACGCGGTCCACTACTCGGTCGTGGACGCCTACCGCCATCGCTACGGCGTGGCGGACACGGTCGACCTGGTCGTCCACCTCGCGGCGACGGCGCTGCAGCGTGCCGCGTCGCGACGGACGACGAACGAGATCCTCGTCGAGGAGCGCCGCCCGCTCGAGAGGGACTTCGCGCGCCTGCTCGAGGAGGAGCTCGCGTCGGTCGACGCGGGGCTCGAGGTCGTCGCCGTGCGCATCGGCAGCATCCACGCTCCCGCCGCCGTCCACGACGCGTTCCGCGACGTCGCGAGCGCGCTCGAAGACAAGGAGCGGTACGAGCACGAGGCCGAGGCCTACCGCATCAGCACGCTCACGGAGGCCCGCGGCGCCGCCGCCTCGGCCCTGCAGGACGCGGAGGCCCACGCGACCGCGGTCACGAAGGAGTCCCAGGGTCGCGCGGCGGCCTTCCTGCTCCTGCTCGAGACCTACCGCGAGGATCCTCTCTCCACCCTGCTGCGGCTCCAACTGGACACTCTCCCGCGAAGCCTCGAAGGGGCCCGCGTCGTCTTCCAGCTGGGAGAGGACGTCGAGGTCGTGAACATGCCGCGCGAGTTGCCCCTGGACACGGATCGATGACGACCGAAAGCACGAAGAAACGCCCGCCGCTCCTCTTGCTGCTCCTCGTCGGGGTCGGCCTTCCGCTCTGGCTGTGCACCTTCCTGGTGCCGGAGGACGAGTTCGCGCTCGTGATGCGGTTCGGCGCTCCGAGCCGCACGATCGACACGGCCGGGCTGCACTTCCAGTGGCCGCCCCCGGTGGACTCCGTCGTGCGCGTCGACCGCCGCATGCGTCTCCTGGACCCGGATCCGGACGAGTACCTCACGCGCGACAAGAAGAACATCATCGTCGACAGCTTCCTCGCCTGGTCCGTGGTCGACCCGCTGCAGTACTACAAGAGCGTCAGCGACCTCGAGGGAGCGGAGGCACGACTCACCGAGGTCCTGCGCGCCGCCGCCGGCGACGTGCTCGCCAGCTACGACTTCGCGACCGTGATCACCCACGAGGCGGACGAGGCGGACACGCTCCAGAAGGTCAACGAGGACCTGACGGCCGCCGTCGCCGCGCGCAGCGAGGAGAGCTTCGGGATCGCGATCGCCGCGGCGCGCGTGAAGCGGCTGAACTTCCCGCAGCAGAACAAGATGGCGGTCTTCCGTCGCATGGAGGCGGAGCGCAAGCGCGAGGCGAACGCCTACCGCTCGGAAGGAGCGGCCCGCTACGCCGAGATCAAGGCCGAGACCGACCGCCAGCAGGCGGAGATCCTCGCCGAAGCCGATCTGTCCGCGCGTCAGATCCGGGGCGAGGCGGAGGCCGCCGCGACGCGCATCTACAACGAGGCGATCGCCGAGGACCCGGACCTGTACCGGTTCGTGCGCTCGATCGAAGCGCTCGAGGGCTCTCTCGACGAGCGCTCGCTCCTGATCCTCGACTCGAACCACGAGCTCGCGCGCCTGTTCGAGAAGCCCGAAGCACCCGAGCTCCCGCCCGCGACGAACACTCCGGGAGCGGCCGAGGAGTGAGCCCCATGGAGCGGAAGATCCGTCCGGCGCGCGTGCTGCTCGGAGCCCTCTGCCTGTACGCCGGCTTCGCCTCGACGTGGACCGTGCGGCAGAACGAGGAGGGCATCCGGCTTCGCTTCGGGCGACCCGTCGGGACCGTCTCCGGCGGCCTGCACCTCACGCTCCCCTACCCGATCGAGCGCATCGTGCGCGTGCCCACCACGGAGGTGCGTGCCGTCGAGGTGGGCGTGAGGATCGAGGAGGAGGAGGAGCCTCGCTACCCGCGCCGTCCGCGCACCGAGGCCCACTGGCTGACCGGCGACACGAACATCGTCGAGCTGCGCGCCAACGTGCTCTACACCGTCACGGACCCGACGACCTACCTCTACGGCTTCGCGGGCGCGGACTCGGGCACCACCCACGAGGAGCTGATTCGCGCGGTGACGGAGGCGACGCTGACGCGCCTGCTCGCGAGCACGACGATCGAATCGACGCTGGCCACCGGGAAGATCGAGCTCTCGCGGCGCGGCCTGCAGGAGACGCAGGCGCTGCTCGACGAGCTGCGCGCGGGAGTGCGCCTGTCGGCGCTGAACATCGCCGAGGTGCATCCTCCGGAGCGCGTCATCAGCGCCTTCAACGACGTGTCCTCCGCCAAGGCGGACCGCGACCGCCTGCTGGCCGAGGCGCAGGGCATCCTCGGCACGGTCCTGCCGCGCGCCCAGGCGCGCGCCCGCGAGGTCGTGCAGTCCGCGCACTCGGACGCGAACGAGCGCACGAGTCGAGCGCAGGGCGAGGCCGAGAGCTTCGTGAAGCTCGCGCGAGAGGTGCAGAGGAGCCCGCAGGCCTCGCGCGACCGGCTCTGGCTCGAGTCGATCCAGCGGATCCTGAAGAAGACCGACGAGCGGATCGTCCCTCCGGGGAGCCGCGTCTACGTCGACCGCTGACGCGTCCGGAGCTCGCGCGGAACGACTCTCCGAGAGCCGTTCCGCGCCAAGCGACCTACTGCTCGAGAATGAGCGTGTCGAGGTTGGCGAAACCGAGGTTGTCGCCGAGCCGCGGGGAGTCGGCGTTCAGGACGATGGCGTCCACGTCGACCGCGACCTGCCCCGAGCTCCCGGGGGTCGTCTCGATGAGCTTGCCGCTGGCGATCGGACCGTTGTCGTCCGCGTGCGCGCCCGGCATGACGGCTGCGACGGCGCCGATCATGTCCGTGGTCTTGTGTCCGAACATCGCCACGCCTGCGGCGGCCACCAGGGAGACTCCCGCTGCGAGCAGCGAGTACTCGAGGAGCGCGGCTCCTCGCTTGCAAGAGATCCGCTTCGAGATCATCGATCCGTCCTTCTTCGTTGTCGGTGGAATCGGGACGCACGTGCGCTCCCTTCCTCGGCGTTCGAATGCCGGCCGTCCCCGGTGAGTTCCCAGCGCTTCCCGCGAACCTCGTCGTCCTCGAGCTCTCTCGCGGGAGCCCACGGACCGACCCGCAGGGTGCGTCCGGAGCGCGGACGGTTCGAAGCGCGTAGAGGACGGGGCTCGCTTCGCCTCACCCGCTAGCCTGCGTCGATGAAGACCATCGGCATCTGTGCCCACAGCGCCGAGGGCGGCGCGCTCTGCTTCCTGACCGCCTGTCGCGAGGGATCCCGCCGGCTGGGCGAGCACCTGCACCCGCCGATCGTCGTGAGCGCCCTGCCGATGGGCTGGAGCATGCCCGGCTGGGAGAGCGACGACCACGACGCCGTGGCGCGGCACCTCGTGCGCGGGGTCGAGCAGCTCGCCGCGGCCGGGGCGGACTTCTTCGTGTGCCCGGACAACACGGCCCACATCGTGCTCGAGAAGGTCGTGGACCGCCTTCCGCTACCGGGCCTGCACATCGCCGACGTGGTCGCGGACGAGATCCTCCGCAGCGGCTGGACCGAGGTCGCGCTGCTCGGGACCGAGTGGACCATGACCGGCCCGGTCTATGCGCGCGCGCTCGAGCGCCGTGGCCTGCGACGCCGCATTCCGGACGACGCGACGCGCGCGAAGCTGCACGCGGCGATCTTCGACGAGCTCTGCCAGGGCGTGTTCCGGGAGGAGACGACCGCGCTGTTCCTCTCGGCGATCGAGACCCTGCGCGCCGAGGGAGCGGAGTGCGTGATCCTCGGCTGCACCGAGATCCCGCTGATCGTCACGCCGGAGAATGCTCCGCTCCCGGTCCTCGACTCGACGCGAGCTCTCGCGCGCGACGCGGTCGAGCTGGCCCTCGGGGACGGCGAGCTGCCCGAGCGGGGCTGGTGGTCGGGCGTCGGAACGCCCTGAGCCGCTCCGGTCGGGGACCGAGAGCGCCCCGGACAGCGCGCCCTCTCGGCCCGTCGCCTTGGCCCGGGGAGGTCTTGCGCGCAACCGCGCATTGATGCACACTCATCAAAAGAGACTTCACCCCATGAGCCCCACCCCCCGCACCCCGCCGAGGCCCTGCGCCTGCACGACCGTGAGAACTACGTCGCGCCTGCTCGCGCGGGTCTACGACGACGCGCTGCAGGGAACCGGCCTGAACGTCACCCAGCTCGCGGTCCTGCGCGCCATCGAGCGCATGCCCGGGACTCCGCTGAGCCGCGTGGCCGCGGACCTGTCCATGGATCGCACCTCGGTCTACCGCTCTGTCGCCAAGATGGAGGAGCACGGCTGGCTCACGACCGCGGAGGGGCCCGACGCCCGCTCGCGCTGCGCCGAGATCGCGGATCGCGGTCGAGACGTGCTCGACGCGGCCGCCCCGCGCTGGGAGGTCATCCAGACGGAGGTCGTGAACCGGTTCGGGCGCCGCCGCTTCCGCGAGCTCGTGCAGGAGCTCGGGGAACTGCGGACGGTCGCGGAGAGCGTGAGCAGCGAGGCTCCCGGGAAGGGCACCTGAGGAGGAGACCTGTGCAGCACCCCGCAGAGCCCGCGACAGAAGCTCGGACACTCGATCCGGAGGACTGGGACGAGCTGCGATCGATCGGCCACGCGATGCTGGACGACATGATCGACCACGTCCGAACCCTCCGCGAACGACCCGCCTGGCAGAGCCCGTCCGAGGACGCTCGACGGTCGCTGCGAGCCACTCTGCCGCGAACGGGCCGCCCGCTCGCGGAGGTCTACGACGAGTTCAAGCGCGCGATCCTCCCCTACCCGACGGGGAACGGGCACCCGCGCTTCTGGGGCTGGGTCATGGGCAACGGGACGCCCGTCGGGATGCTGGCCGAGCTGCTCGGCGGAGCGATGAACTGTCACGTGTCCGGCTACGACCAGGCGGCCACGCTCGTCGAGCGCCAGGTCCTGCGCTGGCTCGTCGAGTTGATGGAGCTGCCGCCGGAAGCGAATGGGCTGCTGGTCAGCGGAGGCACCATGGCCAACCTGCTCGGGGTCACCGTGGCCAGGAACCGGGCTCTCGGCGACGACGTGCGCGAGCGCGGCATCGTGGGAACGCAGGTCGTGCTGTACTGCTCGGACCAGACGCACGGCTGGGTCGACCGCTCCGCGGACCTCCTCGGGCTGGGAGAGGCGGCCGTGCGCAAGGTGCCCACGGACGCCGACCACCGCATACGCATCGATGCTCTGGAGAAGCGGATCGCGGAAGATCGCGAGGCCGGTCGTGAGCCCGTCTGCCTCGTCGGCAACGCGGGAACCGTGACCACGGGCGCGACGGACGACCTCGGGACCCTCGCGGACCTGGCGCGGCGAGAGGACCTCTGGTTCCACGTCGACGGTGCCTTCGGCGCGATGGCGATGCTCTCCCCGCGCTACCGCCACCTCGTCGCGGGGCTGGAGCGCGCAGACTCCCTGGCCTTCGACCTGCACAAGTGGGGCTACATGCAGTACGAGCTCGGCGTCGTGCTCGTCCGGGACGGGGCGGACCTGGAGCGCACGTTCTCCTTCGCCCCGTCCTACCTGCACAGCTTCCGCGGCGGCATCGCGCCCAACCCCACCGAGTTCGCGTCGAAGGGCATTCAGCTGTCCCGAGGCTTCCGCGCGCTCAAGGCGTGGATGCAGCTGTCGACCTACGGCAGCGACGCGATCGGCTCCGTGATCGAGCAGAACATCGACCAGATCGCGGTCCTCCGCACGAGGATCGAGCACAGCGCCGACCTCGAGCAGCTCGGGCCGTCGGCGATGAACGTCCTGTGCTTCCGCTACGCGCCCGTCGCCCTCCCGGAGGAGGAGCGTGATGCGTTCAACGTCGAGCTCTTGGTCCGCGTCCAGGAGTCCGGGATCGCCGTCCCCTCGAACGCGTCCGTCGAGGGCCGGTTCGCCCTGCGCGTCGCGCACACGAACCACCGCACGAGGCCTGAGGACCTCGAGCTCCTGGTGGACACGGTGCTGCGGATCGGCGGCGAGATGCTGCGCGAGCGGAGCGGACGCACCTAGAGGCCCGGCCTTCGCTGCCGAAGGCGAGCGAACCCGATCGAGCTCCGCCGCGTAGGGCTCGCAGCGCACGTGGGCGAACGCGAAGAGGAGCGGCCCGTGAAAATCGTTCCCGGCGATGGTGCTCGCACGCGCTCGTCGGGACGGCTCGAACCCGACCCCGCTCGACAGGAGTGGTAAGCTCGGGATCGGCCAACGAACTCGAGCGCCGTCCCGCGGGCCGGTGACTCGCCGAACCCCGAGAGACCCTGACCTCATGACGAACCGGGCCCCGATCCCCACCGCGCGCGAGATCATGACCACGCAGCTGGTCACCTTGCAGCCCAAGATGACGGTCGAAGACGCGATCAAGACCCTGCTGCAGCACTCGATCTCCGGTGCCCCCGTCGTCGACGAGGACGGGAAGCTCCTCGGCGTCCTGTCGGAGTTCGACTGCCTGCGCGCGATCGCGAACGAGCAGTTCCACGAGGACCACGACGAGTCGGGAGTCGTCGAGGACCTGATGACCCGCGGCGGCGAGACGATCGGCCCCGAGGCGGACCTGTTCCAGGTCGCGCAGACCTTCGTGTCTCTGCGCGTACGCCGCCTGCCCGTCCTGGACGGGGATCGCCTGCTCGGTCAGGTCAGCCGGCGCGACGTGCTGCGGGCGCTGGACGCACGCTCGCTGTAGGAGCGCCGCCAGCCCTCTACCGCGCCTGCGTCGAGACCTCTTTCGGCTGCCTGCCGCCCGTGCTTCCGCGCAGCGGGAGCGGAGGCGCGACGCGCAGACGCACGCTCTCGGTCGTTCCGCCCGAGAGGGTCACCTGCAGCACGGCCGTGTCCCAGGCCGCCGTTCCGGAGTAGGCGACGCCCAGCTCGCGCACGCCCCCGACCGGAACCAGGAACGGGAGCGGCGGCGCGTCGACGAGCGCGAAGTCCGCCGCGCTCGCACCGCTGAAGGCGAGGTCCGTGACGAGGAGGCCCTGGCTGCCACCGACGTGTCCCAGGAGGACCGTCGAGGGACTCCCCCCGAAGAGCGGCCCGCCGGGAGCCAGCGCGAGGACGCCGGCGCTGCTCGGTGCCCCGCTCGGGGCGTCCGCACCGTAGACCTCGAGCTTCTTCTGGTTGCCGCCCCCCTGGTTCGGGGAGCCCGCGATCACGTACACGCCTCCCCCCGAGACGATCGCCTGGGTGCCGTGCCGCTTGTGGTTCAGCGAGTCCACCGTCTCCCAGAGCCAGGAGGACGGGTCGAGCGCCTCGACCGTGTCGTAGGCCTGTCCACCGCCCTCGCCGCCGATCACGAGGACCTTGCCGCCGAAGACGGCCGTCGCGGTCCCCGCGCGCGGCGTGGGCAGGTCGCTCGAGGCCGGCAGCGTGGACCAGGTCGAGCCGAGGAGGTCGTAGACGTCCACCTCCGGAACGAGCGGCGCGAACGTCCCTCCGGGGCCTCCCGACAGCCGGCCACCGGCGACGATCAGCTCGTCCCCCACCACGGCCGCGTGGAAGTGGTCGCGCGCGTGCGGCGCGTCGCTCAGCACCGTCCAGGTCCCGTTCACCGGGTCGTAGGCGTCGAACCACGGCACGTAGCCGCCGTTGTGTCCGATCGTGTTGCCTCCGACCAGGTAGAGGACTCCGCCGTACTCCACCAGGCCGGCACCACCGCGACGCCGCGCGACGGGGATCTCGGGACCCTGCACCCAGACGTCGTTCGCGGGGTCGAAGATCCACACGTGGTCCGCGGGGTCCTCGTTCGGGAAGCTGTTGGTCTCGAACGCGCCGGCGACCCAGACCAGACCTTCGTGCTCGAGCGCCTGGAAGTGGTTGAACGGCAGCGGGGCCGGAGCGCTCGTGCTCCAGCTGTTCCCGGCGTAGTCGTAGGTGTCGAGCGTCTGGGCGTTCTCGCGTCCCCCGAAGAGGAAGAAGCGATCCCCGGCCTGGACGAAGGAGCACTCGTGACGGCCGGTGTAGCTCTCGTCCTCGTCCAGGTCGATCCAGATCGGGACCGCGGGATCGCGCACCTCCCAGCTGAAGAACGTGGTCTTCGCGTCGCCCGGGTCCGCGTCTCCGTCGTCGACGGTCACGTGCACCGGATGGGGACTGCCCACGCTCGATCCCGGGAGCAGCGTGCCGAAGATCAGCCCGGTCGTGGGCTCGATCTGGAGTCCCGCGGGGAGGTTGCCTGCGCTGAAGGCGAAGGTGCCGGTGTCGCCGCCGGAGGCGAGGACTGGGAGCGCGACCGTGTCTCCCTCCACGCTGGCCTGGTCCGGGACCGGCGTCAGGACGATCGACACGCCCTGGAGCGGACCGACGTCGATCACCTCGAGTCCGTTCACCAGCGGGTTGTTCCCGCCGCCGTGCAGGAACACGACGTCGAGGGCTCCGTCGGTCACCTCGACGGTCTCCGTCAGCACGCCGCCGACGGTGTGCCCGAAGAGGTCCGAGAGGTCGATGTTCGTGAGGCCCGGGAGCGCGGCCCCCTCCAGCTCGACGCTGAACACGCGCTCTCCGGGCTCCGACGTGCCGCTCCAGCCGTTGCCCATGTAGAGCCGCAGCTCGACGAGTCGATCTCCACTCACGGCGAAGGAGTAGTGCATCGCACCGCCGCCGCTCTTGTCCCAGCGCTCGGTGTCGAAGATCTCCGTCGGGGTCGTCGAGAGGTCCACGGCCGGAGCGAAGCCGGTCATCGCGAACCCGGACGCGTTGTTGCTGCCGGCGTCGAGGAGGTGGACCGAGCCTGACGCGGTCGTGTCCTCCTCCCAGTCGGGGCCGCCGTCGATCGCGAGCTCCGCGTCTCCTCCGGCGTTCACGCGGTACAGCACCGTCGGCGCGGAGACGCTCACCGTGAAGGTCTGCTCGACGAAGTTCCCGTCGGCGTCCGTCGCGCGAATCGTGATCGTCGAGCTGGCCGCGAAGGCCGGCAGGTCGAGCACCAGGAGGTTCCCCTGGATCGTGACGACGATGCTCGGGTCCGACTGGAAGACGATCGTGTAGGTCAGGTTCTCGTCGCCGTCGTCGTCCGCGAAGAAGTCGTCGAGATCGAGCGTGCGCTGCAGCGCGCCTCCCAGGGGCTCCTCGACGTCCGGGAGCGGTTCCTGGATGCCGGGCGTGCGAGGCAGGACGAGGAGGTTGTCCCAGGTGCCCTCCACCTCGAAGCCCGGTGCGTGGGAGGAGCCGATCAGCCCGACGACGAGCGAGCTCGCCGCGTTCTGGATGCCGTTCAGCACCTCCCCGCCGGCGGGCACGGAGCCCATCGAGACGAACGCACCGTCGTCCACCGCGTAGAGCGCCTCGATCGAGCCCGTCACGCTGTCGACGTCCAGGCGGAGCGTCAGGCTCGTGGTCGGGCGATCGGCCACGGCGAGCGGTGCCCAGAGCAGGGTCTGCGGGACGTCTCCGGTCTCCGCCACGAGCTCGACCCCGTTCGCGTCGACGACGATCTGCACGAACTCGCTCTGGGTCCCGTCGCCCAGGAAGATCCCGAGCTCGGCGTCGGGACCGTCCGAGGCTGCGAAGGGGTAGAGCTGCAGGCCCGCGCCGAGGCCGAGCAGGCGGCTCTCCACGCGGAAGCCTCCGGTCCCGGCGTCCACCTGGATGCCGTACTGGAACGCCTTCTCCTGGGAGTTGACGGGCCCCACCGCGGTCCCGGCGGTCATCTGCATCGTGACCGCGCCGACCGCGCCGCCCAGGATGTCGTTCGGGTTCGGGCCGGCGTCCGGGACGTCGAGCCAGGCGAGCCAGTTCGGGTTCGGGTCGCCGTTGTTCATGAGGCCCGTGAAGCCGAGCCCGAGGTAGCCGCCGAGCAGCGGGTTCCCGGAGAAGAGCTCGTTCACGACCGGGAGCACGAACGCGTCACTGCCCGCGTCCGTCGGATCGCCGAGCTGCAGCACGTCGAGCGCGTCGTCGATACCGTCGGCGTCGTCGTCCGCGTCCAGGAGGTCCGAGAGGAACGGCGCGCCCGCGGAGGCGTCGAAGTCGGCAGGGCGAGAGCCGCCGTTGCACGCGTCCGTACCGTTCGACTCCTCGTCGTCGTTCGCGTAGCCGTCGGAGTCGTTGTCCGCGAGCGGATCGTAGTCGGGCTCGCCCGGCAGGATGCAGAGCACGAAGTCCTGCGGCTCGAGCACGGCGACCTTGTCGTTGAAGGTGGCGAGCCAGATGGTCCCGGGGAACGGATCGTCGTCTCCGTTGCAGGTGACCCCGAGGGGGTTGCCGTCGAGGCCGGTGACCCAGTTCTGGGTCAGCGTCGCCAGGCTGCCGTCGGGGTTGAGCTGCACGCGATGCAGCCGGCCGCCGCTGCGCCCGGCGATCAGGTCGCCCTGCATGGCGCCGCCGAAGTTCGAAGCGGTGTACTCGTCGATCCCGTTCGAGTTGTTCCCCCAGGTCGTCATCAGGAGGTCGTCGACCCCGTCGGGGTTGGAGCCCCCGGGGTTGCGGTAGTCGCCCTCCACCGGGTTCGCGAGCGCCAGCGGAACGGGCGGCCAGTCCGCCGGGAGCGCGCGCTGCGGGTCGGCTGCGTCTCCGGTCGCCTGCGGGTCGAAGGGCAGCGTGCGGAACCAGTCGTCCGTGTACCCGTTGCCGTTCTCGTCGAGAGGGTCCGAGGAGTGCGCCCCACGCGCGAAGAGACCCGCGCCGGCGGGGTTCGCGCGCACGGGCGTCGGATGCCCGGCGTAGAAGCTGCCGAACGTGTAGGCGGAGACGTCGTCGGTGACCCAGGTCAGGTGGTCCTTGTTGTTGACCTTGTCGTCCCCGAACTCCGGGTCGTCGTCGTTGCTGCCGGGCTCGCCCGGTCGATAGTCGTTCGTGACCGCTCCGCTCGTTCCCTCCTGGTCGGGGTATCCGCCCCAGCCGCCGTTCGCGCCGTTGTCCGTGACGTACACGCCACCGCTCTCGGTCACGACCAGGTCGTAGGCGTTGCGATAGCCGGGCGAGAAGATCCGCACCGGTCCGCCGTCGACGACCTTCGCCTGGTTGAGCCCGTCGTTCCCGCCCCAGGGATCGTCGAGGTCGACGCCGTCGTAGCCCGGATCGGCCGGGTCGACGATCCCGTTCACGTTGGCGCGCGTCGGATCGTCCACGGTCGGCAGGTCGTAGACGTAGTCGCGCGTACCATCGTTCAGGACGGGGAGGGACTCGAGCGTCGTCAGGTCGATCGCCAGCACCGCGGCGGACAGCGCGTACTCGGTGCTCCAGGCGAAGTTCGTCGAAGGCCCGCCCGCGTTGGCGTGCCCCCCCTGGCAGACGAGCAGCCAGCGCGTTCCTCCCAGCGTGACCTCCTCCATGCCGTTGGTCGCGTGGTTCTCCTCCGAACGCGGCAGGCCCCGCACCAGGTCGACGCTCTCCCAGGCCGTGCCCGACCACCGAATCCTCGTGATCACGCCCGAGTTCGTGTCGAGGTCCTTGTCCCCGCTCGGACCTCCGACGCGCGGATCGCTGGAGGCGACGTAGATCACCGGGTTCGTCGCCGTGCCGCGCACCGTGAGGCCGGTGGCCTCACGCCCCGAGGTCGCGTCGGGCTGTCCGTCGTCGTCGCGGTTCGGGTGGAGTCGCACGTGGTCGAGCTCCTCCGCCGCGACCACCACGTAGTCGTCGACCCCGTTGCGCTGGATCGTCAGCACGTCGACGGTCCCGTCGAGGCTCAGGACGTAGAGTCGACCGTCCGGCCCGAACTCGAGCGAGGTGCCCGAGGAGACGCTGGCCAGCCCCGCGAGATCGAGCTCGCTGGTGCCGAAGCTCTGCGCGAGCGCGGACCGCCCTGCGCAGACGAGCGCTCCCGCGACGACGAGGAGGAGTCGGACGACGGACGGCAGGGACCGGAGGCGGAACGGCATGGGCGCACGAACGCCCGTCGAGAGCCGGCGGCGCTGGTTCTCGGGCGCTCTCTCGCGAAGGGGCGGAAGGAAGGGGAACGACGCGAAAAAGGCAATCCTACCAAGGGCGGTCCGCCCCGTGGGGATTCGCGCGGCTGGTCACGGTCTTCGTCCTGGAGAGAGCCTGGATCCGCCTGGGGAGATGCCCCGATCCCGCTCCCCGGACGGGACGGCGGCCCGTCGGTCGTGGACGCCGGGGGGAAGCCGGCCTCCACCGACCCGGCGCCCGTGCGCCCACCAGACGCTCGCGAAGCACGCCCTGTCTCCGCGCGGTCACGAGGCTCCTCTCCCGTCGGGAGAGGCCCCGGATCGCGGTTCAGATCAGGAAGGTGGAGGCGATCAGGACTGCGAAGAAGACGAGAGAATCGATCTCCTTCTTCGCGTTCCGGGCGCCAGAGGTCGGTTGGAGGCTCTGCATGGTTCCCTACCGCCTGCCTCTTCGCCCCGGGCCTCTCGCGGGATGCAGCGCGCGCGCGGAACGCGGAAGACGTTTCCTCGAGAGCGGCTGCATTCCCCGAGGCGGGACGGAGGGGCGCAGCGGAGGGCGGCCTGTCCACGCTCC
>CAZDYS010000033.1:0-15655 GCA_964509445.1 uncultured Planctomycetaceae bacterium | reverse complement strand
CCTCGTCACGCTCGGCATCGCGCTCCGAAGCGCGCGGGGCCGGCTCGACCTCGTCCCGCGCGGCGATCGCCTCGTCGCGATCCTCGACGCGCGGACGCTCATCGTCGCGCTCGCGATCCCGATCGCGTCCGCGGCCTCGACCGCCACGGCGGCGTCCGCGCTCGCGGCCTTCGCGACCCTCACGACCGGAGTCCCGGCCGCGACCGCGGCCGCGCGTCTCGCGCTCGGTTCCGTCGTCGTAGGTCTCGCCGATCTCGAGCAGGTGCGTCGGCAGCTCCTCCGCCAGCCACAGCGAGCGGCGGTCGTAGAAGTTGACCCCCTCCTCCCAGGCGTCGAGAGCGAGCACGCTCATCACGGTGTACTCGCGCGCCGCGCGGCGCCCGGACTCGCGGGCGTCGTCCTCGCTCATCGCGAGGTGCAGGAAGCGGCGTCGCCCCCCGCGCAGCCCGAAGCGCCGCGCACGGTCGACGTCGCGGGCCGGGATGGCGACGTAGAGGCGCTCGGGCGGCTTGGAGGCCTCGCCCGGCTCGACCGGGATGGAGTGGCCGTAGAGCGCGCGGATGCGGCTGCCGGTGATTTCGTAGCGCTGGCGGTCGCCGGACTCGACGGCCTGGGTCACGTCCTCTTCGTGGACGGGCTCGCCGAGGCGCTCGTTCAGGGCGCGCACGACTTCGCCGATATCGGCGAAGCCGAAGGCGTCGAGCTCCAGGTCGAATTGGTCGGGCTGGTGGCGCAGCATGAACGCCAGAGAGCGGGTGATACGCTCGATCAATGCAAGATCGTTCATTCGCGGGTCTGCGATGCGGGTGCGCGTTGGATCGCGCAGTCGTGGCGGGCCGTCGGGCGGCCGCTCGAACGAGTGGGACGGGCGGGAGCGCGCGGTCCGCGCGGCTCCGGCAGCGCCCGATTCTAGGGTGCGGCCCCGCCGGGAGCAGCTCCCAGCGCCGTGAATCGGCCGTCAACTCGGGTCAACCGGGCGCTCCGGCCTCGAGCGGCCCCGTCTCCCCCTCCGAGCGAGCGATCACGGCGGCCCCGCAGGAGTCCGACCAGACGTTCACCATGGTCCGCATCATGTCCAGCGGCCGGTCCACGGCCAGGAGCAGCGCGGCGCCCTCCAGGGGCAGCTGCAGGGCGGTCAGGATCGTGAGCATCATCACCAGGCCGGCCGAGGGGATCCCCGCGGCGCCGACGCTCGCGAGGAGCGCCATCAGCACGATCAGGCCCTGGTCCGCGAAGGTCAGGGTGTAGTCGCCGGTGCTGCCGTAGTACTGCGCGAGGAACACGACGCCGATGCACTCGTAGAGCGCCGTGCCGTCCATGTTGATCGTCGCGCCCAGGGGCAGCGTGAACGAGGTGACGCGGTTCGAGACCTTGCCGCGCTTCTCCACCGTCTCGAGCGTCACCGGCAGGGTCATGCTCGAGGAGCTCGTGCTGAAGGCGGTCATGATCGCCGGCGACATCGCCTTGGCCCAGCGCCTCGGGTCCATGCGCCCGACGAACCTCAGGATCAGGGGCAGCGTCACGACCGAGTGCACGACGAGCGCGAGCGCGACGACGAACATGTACAGGAGCAGCGGCTCGAACACGGCGAAGCCGGTCTTCGCGACCACGCGCACCATCAGCGCGAACACGCCGTAGGGCAGGAGCGCGAGCACGCCCTCGGCCATCTTCATCACGACCTGGAAGACCGACTCGACGAGCTCCGACACGCGCTCGCGGTGCGGCGACTCCGCGCGCGTCACGAAGAAGCCGAACAGGAGCGCGAAGAAGATGATCTGCAGCATGCTCCCCTGGGCCATCGCGCCGAACACGTTCGGCGGGACCATGCGCTTGAGGATGCCGAGCGGGTCCTCGTTCGGGGCGACCTGGTCGCCGGTCAGGCCGGCGAGCCCGAGCTCCGCCCCCACGCCGGGCCGGATCGTGCTCACCAGCACCTGCCCCACGAGGATCGCCAGCAGGCTGGTGCCGATGTAGTAGGCGAAGGTCTTCGAGCCGAGCCGCTTGAGGTCCCCCATGCCGCCCACGCTGGCGACGCCGCTGATGATCGAGGTCAGGACGACCGGCACGATCAGCATCTTCAGGAGCGCCATGAAGATGTCGGCGACGAAGTTGAACGGGTAGAGCCACGAGGCCCGGGCGGACTCCGGGTCGAGGCCGAGCGTGAGCAGGCGCTCCTCGCCGGCCGCGGTCTGCACGAACAGCACGTCGCCGTTGGTGGACTCGGCGACCGCACGCTCCCAGTCGGCGACCGTCTCGATGTCGTAGCGCTCTTCGTTCTCGCGGTCCTGGTTGCGCACGGCGCTCACGACCACGTCGCCGACGGAGAGCTTCGAGCTCGCCACCGGACCGCTCTCGGCCTGCAGGCGGATCCCGGGACCGTCGATCTCCTGCCAGGTCGCGCCGTCCGCGGCAGCGCCGGTCGTCGCGTTCTGCAGGACCAGACCGACGACGACGCCGGCGAGCATCCAGGCCAGCACCTTCCAGTGGAACTTCATGCCCCGGAGGGTAGCGGGTCGGCCCCGCGGCTACGAGAGCGCCCCGCGGCGGCCGGCCGGCCAGCGCGGGGCGCTCCGGGTCGAGGAGCGCCGCGGGCGCCCCTCGGGGAATGGGCTGCTAGAGGTCGAGCGGGCCGAGGTCCATCTCCTCGGGCACCGCGAGGCCCACCAGGTCGAGGATCGTCGGCGCGATGTTGAGCGCGCGCACGCCCTCCTCCGGGACCTTCACCTGCTTGTTGCAGAAGAACACGCCGGCGACGTCCGGCAGGTGCACGGAGATGTGGCCGCCGGACCAGGGCGAGGTGTTGTCCACCACGACCGGCGCGAGCACCTTGTTGCCGTTCTCGTCCTTCACGAAGCCGAGGTCGCCGCCGGTCGACGACCAGGAGACGCGGTAGGTCGGCGCGAAGCCGATCAGCATGTCGCTCTCCATGTCGAGGTAGGGACCGGAGTGGATGTCCTTGGTCACGTAGACGTCCTTGCAGATCGGCGTGCCGTCGTCGTCCGTCGCCGCGAGCAGCTTGCGCCGGACCTCCGCCATCAGCTCCTCGGCCTCGGACGGGTCGACGATGCCCTTGGGCTCGCGTCCCTCGAGGTTCAGGTAGAGGAAGCCCATGCCGAGGCTGTAGACCTGCGTCTCCTCCCAGTCGACGAACTTGAGGTAACCGGTGTCCGAGGTCTTCTCGTTCCAGCCGAGGAAGCCCTCCTCGTACAGCCAGTTGTTGACGTTGACCTGGCGACGGAACGACTGGAAGCCGTGGTCGGAGCAGACGATCAGGGTGTCGTCGGGCTCGAGGCGCTCGAGCACGTCCCCGATGATCCGGTCCATGTGCCGGTAGATCTCCGGGATCGCGTCCTTGAACGCGATCTCCTCGCCGAAGAACGTCATCTTGCGGGACGCGCGCTCCTCGTCGTAGAGCGGGTGCTCCGGGTCGTAGAACTGGTACATCATGTGCTGCACGCGGTCCGTCGTGCTGAACACGCTCATGAAGACGCGCCAGTCGTTCTTGTCGAGCACGGAGTGCGTGAGGTCCTCGCGCCACTTCATCGTGAACTCGACGTCCTCCATCAGGAGCACCGCGTCGATCTCGCGGTCCTTGAAGGGCATCGTCATCGTCGGCCAGCCGTAGGTCTCGTAGAGCCCGCAGTCCATCGCCAGCTCGCTGGAGAACTCGTGCGGCGCGGAGAGCGGCTGCCAGAACGGAGGATCGCGCGGATCGACGTCGAGCACGTTGACGTACAGCTCGAAGTGCGGCTCGATGCTCACGAGGCGCGCGCGGGTGACCGCCTTGACCGAGATCAGCGGGTTGAGCTCGAAGTCGAGCTCGTACCAGTCGGACCACTCGCCGACGGCGATGGTCTGCTTCTGTCCGCCGATCGTGACGTCGGCGGCGTCGGACTGGATGGCGATCTCCAGGTCGAGCGCGACGCGGCCGTCGTTCTTGGCGTCGGAGTTGTAGGCGCCGCGGCGACCGACGAGGGGCTCGAGCTCGCCCTTGCGCTTCGAGAGCTCGAGCGTCTTCTCCATGCTCAGGCTGGGCTGGCTGAGCTGCTCGCCGATCTCGTCGAGCTCCTTCTTGAGCTTCTGGATCTCCCAGAAGTTCTTCGGGCCCCAGACCTTGGTGAAGATCTGCCCGCCGCGCTCGTCGACGCGGTAGACCGTGCCGGCCGTGGTCGTGCCCTCGCCCTCGTAGGAGGAACGCTCCGGGTCCGGGTCGGTGGTGTAGATGAACCACTCCCCTAGCGCGCCGCGCGCGTCCGGGACGCCGAGGCCGCTGAGCACCTTGGCGCCCTCCTCGACCGGCATGTTGAAGGACTGCGCGGCGTCGAGCACGACGGTGGGCACGCCGTTCGACGCGGTCACGTCCCAGAAGTTCTTGGCCTTGTTCGGGTTGGCGGTGATCGGGTACTCGTCCGGCAGGTAGCCGCGCGCGGAGTAGCCGACGTAGCCCGCCGGCAGACCGAGCAGGAGCCCGAGCAGGATGCCCACCACGAAGCGGCGGAACAGCAGGAGCCCGAGCACGAGCCCCGCCAGGAGCCCGGTTCCGCCGAGCACGCCGCCCAGGGTCGTGGCGCTCCAGTTCGGGATCGGCAGGTTGTCGAGCTTGTCCACCGACACCGTCTTCTTCTCGATGTGCCCGAAGCCCGGGATCGCGTTCACGGCCGGGTTGAGGTTGCGCTTGATGAAGCCCGGGACGCCTGTCTTGGCCGGGTTCTGGCCCGTGTTCAGCGCGGCCCAGGAGACCGGCGACTCGGGCGGCGCGACGACCTCCAGCGGCTCGAAGGTCCCGGTGGACGCGAGCTTCTCGAAGGTCGGGTAGCGGCCCGGATCGGCGGCCATCAGCTCGCGCACGGTGCGCGCGTCGGCTCCGTCGAAGCCGAGCACGATCACGCGGCCGTCGGCCGCTGCGGCGTTCGTGGAGGCGGCGTTCGTGGAGGGCTCCAGGGGCTCGTGCCGCGGATCGCTCGACAGGGCGCCACCGGCGCTGACCAGCACACCGGTGAGCGCGAGAGCGGAGGCGAGGAGCGAGAGACGACGACCGGCCGGGCGGGCCGTTTGGTTTCGGTGCATGAGGGACTCGTACGTTCGTCCCCGCTGGCCCTGGGGGGAGCGCGGGGAGTAGGATCGCCGGCTTGGCCTGGCGAGCTCAGAGGGCACGGGCACGCCCGGCGACGCGGGCGCAGAGGTGGCGAAGAAACGTGGTGATCGGCAAAGAAGGCGGGAAAGCTAAGTCCGGTCCCCGGAGCGTGTCAAAAGGACGCTCCAGCTGGCTGGCGCTGGCGGGGATCGTGCTGGTCGGTGCTCTCCTGGCGGGCTGGATCGCGCTGGGCGGAAAGTCCCGTTCGGAGCCGGTTCCGGGCGATTCGGAGCGCGGCGCACCGCGGGAGGACCTGGCTACGCAGGGGGGCGAGACGGTGTTGGCCCCGGGAGTGAACCGCTCGGCCCGAGATGCAACCTCCTCCCCCGCGTCCGCCCGACCGTCCACCGGCGGCCCGAGCCTGGGGCATCCGGGCGCGGGCCCCGCCGCGACGACCGCGCGCGCCCGGTCCGATCGCTTCCGCGGGGAGGGCTGGATCCGAGGCACCCTGCAGGCCGTCGGCGACGTCCCCTTTCCGGCCTCCTGGCGGCTGGTGGCGCGACCCAGCCTGACCCTGGCCGGGCGCGACCACGCGCGCGAGCGCACGCTGCTCCTCGAGGGCACGGCGGAGTTCGAGCTCCAGGGTCTCCCGCTCGGCGGCTACGACCTGGTGCCCGAGGCCGACGGCTGGAACGGCGAGGCGCTGCCGGTCCTGCTCGAAGCGGGGAGTCCCGGAGCGATCGTCAACCTGCGCATGGTGCGTGCGGGCTTCGTCGCCGGCCGCGTGCTCGACGCGGAGGGTGCGCCGGCCGCGGACGTCCCGCTGGTCCTCGTCACCGTCGCGCGTCGTGAGGAGCGGCGCACGGCCACGGACGCGCTCGGTCGGTTCCGCTTCGAGCGCGTGCTGGACGGCGCCTACGAGCTGGTGGTCGGACCGCCGCTCCACCCGATCCTCGAGGAACGCTCGACGCTGCGCGTGCGCGCTCCGGGGATGACCCTCCCGGACCTCACGCTTCCGCCCCTGGGCACGCTCACCGTGCGCGTCGTCGACGCGCAGGACGGCAGGCCGGTTCCCGGGGCGACCGTCGTCGGGAGCGGGACGGACGGCGGCACGCTCGAGGGGAGCACGGACGCCTACGGGGAGCTCACGGTCCCCCACCTGCCGCCCGGCACCTGGCGCCTGCGCGTGTCCGGCGACGACCACCGCGACCGGCGCACGCAGCTCGCCCTGGACGCCGGCGAGCCCACGACGCTCGTCGTCGAGCTCGAGCGATGAGCTCCGCGCTGGCCGTTCCCTCGCACACGCGCAAGAACCGCGCGGTGCTCGCGCTGGCGTGGCCCGCGATCCTCTCGTACATCCTCAACAACGCCTACCGGATCAACGATCAGTTCTGGATCCAGGGGCTCGGCGAGAAGGCCCAGAGCGCGGTGGGCGCGACGTTCTTCGTCGCGGTGCTGAACTTCTCGCTGATCTTCCTCGGCGTCGGGGGGACGATGGCCCTGGTCGCGCGCTCGGTCGGCGCCGCAGATCCAGAGAAACGCGACCGGGTCGCGCGCCACGCGATCCTGTTCGGCGTCGTGCTCGGCCTGCTGCTGACGCTCACCGTGCGGCCCTGGCTGGGCGAGCTGACGGGGGCGATGGGGCTGGTCGGCGAGACGCGCACGCTCGCGGAGAGCTACCTGGACCCGCTGTACCTCTTCATGGTCGGGATCGCGGTCTTCCCCATCGTGGACTCGATCTTCATCGGACGCGGCAACACGCGCGTCCCGATGATGATGCAGCTGTGCGCCGTGGTGATGAACTACGTGCTCAACCCGATCCTGATCTACGGGGAGCGAGCCGCGGAGGTCATGGACGCCCCGGGCGTCGCCTGGATGTCCTCGGTCGCCGCCTCGCTCGGCATCGAGGGACGAGGCATCGAGGGCGCCGCGATCGCGACCGGGATCGCGAAGCTGAGCGTGTCCACGGTCGGCATCCTGATCCTGACCTTCCCGCTGGGTATGCGCTGGTTCGACGAGCAGCGCTTCTCGCTGCGCCGCTCCCTCGGCCAGGTCGGCGCGATCCTGCGCATCAGCGCTCCCTCGTCCGTGTCCATCGCGATCTACGCGGTCGTCTACCTGCTGCTCCTGCGCTGGGTCCTGACGGACCTCGGCGACGAGGTGACCGCGGGGCTCGGGATCGGGTTCCAGGTCTTCGAGGGCCTGGCGTTCCCCTGCTACCTGGGCATCGCGATCGCCGGTTCGTCCCTGGTCGGTCGCGAGCTGGGCGCCCGCAACCGGACCGGCGTGCTTGAGGTCGTCGGGAGCGTGCGCTTCCTCTCGCGCGTGCTCGGCGTGCTGTTCACGCTCGCGTTCTGGTTCCTCGCGCCGATCTGCGTGCACGCGTTCACGGACGACCCCGGCGTCGCCGAGCAGACGATCGTGTACGTCCGCGCGCTCGGATTCTCGCAGTACTGGGTGGCGGTCGAGGCGGCGAACGAGAAGGTGCTGCTGGGCTCCGGCCAGACGCGCTCGATCCTGTGGATCTCGCCGGTCGGCAACGTGCTGCGCGTGCCGCTCGGGTGGTTCCTCGCGCTCGGTCCTCCGGCTCTGGGAGCGACCGGCGTGTGGTGGGCGATCAACCTCACCACCTGCCTCAAGGCGTTCCTGTTCTGGCAGCGCGTGCAGTCCGGTCGCTGGCTCGAGGCCGCTTGGCGCGAGTGAGACCGGAGCCCTGCGCCGCTCAGCGCAGCGCCTGCTCCAGGTCCGCGACGAGGTCGGACGCGTCCTCGATCCCCACCGAGAGGCGCAGCAGCCCCGGATCGATGCCCGCGGCCGCCCGCTCCTCGGCGCTCAGGGCCGCGTGGGAGAGGTCCTTCGGACGCGTCGCGAGGCTCTCCACGCTGCCGAGGCTGGCGGCCTCGCTGAAGAGCCGCAGGCGCCCGAGGACGCGCTTCGCCTCCTCGTCCCCGCCCTGCACGACGAAGCTCAACAGCCCGCCCGCTCCGCGGAGCAGCTCCTTGGAGCGCGCGTGGTCGACGTGGCTCTCCAGCCCGCAGTAGTGCACGCGCTCGACGCGCGGGTGCGCTTCGAGGAAGCGCGCGAGCCGCTCGGCGTTCTCCCCATGCGCGCGCATCCGCAGGGCCAGCGTGCGCAGCCCGCGGTCGACCAGGTAGGCGGCCGCGGGATCGAGACAGCCGCCGGCGTAGGTCCGCCAGCTCCACACGTCCTGCAGCACCTCGGCGCTGCGCGCGTCGCCGGACACCACGCCGCCGATCAGGTCGGAGTGCCCGCCGAAGTACTTGGTCGCGGAGTGCCACACGAGGTGCGCACCGTGCTCGAGCGGGCGCTGCAGGAGCGGCGTCGCGAGCGTCGCGTCGACGACGACGAGGCCGCGCGCTCCGGTGGCCTCCTCGAGCACGCGCGCCGCGGCGGGCAGGTCGATCACGCGCGTGAGCGGGTTCGACAGGCTCTCGCAGGCGAAGATGCGCGTGCGCTCGTCGATCGCGTCGCGCCAGGCCTGGGGAGTCCCGAGGTCCACCGTGCGCAGCTCGACGCCGAGCCGCTCGAGCAGCTTGCGGTAGAGCCCGAACGAACCGCCGTAGAGCTGCCGCACGGCGACCAGGTTGTCCCCGTGCTCGAGCGTGGCCATCAGGATGCCGTGCAGGGCGGCCATCCCGGACGCGAACAGCAGCGTGCGGTCGGCTCCCTCCAGGTCCGCGATGCGGGCCTCGACGGCCTCGACGGTCGGGTTGGTCTCGCGCGCGTAGACGCGGGAGCGATCCGGGCGCCCGGCGGCGCGCAGCGCGTAGGCCTCCTCGTCCAGGCGGTAGGTGCTGGAGCGATCGAGCGGCACGACCAGGGAGGCGGGGCGCTCTCCGGGCTCGGCGACGAGCTCCTCGCGCCGATGGACGCAGAGCGTGGCGAGTTCCGGCGGTTTGCGGTCCATGGAGGCCATCCTGGAGGGTCCGCGAGGGACGTTCAAGCGGCCCCGCGTTGCATCGGACGGGGAGCGCCGTACACTCCCCGCCTCCCCTGCCATGCCGCAACTCCTCGTCGATCTCGAGCCGCTCGACCTCAGCCAGGTCGTCTTCACCCGCGAAGACATGCAGAAGGTGCTGTCCCAGCGCGGACGCTTCTCGCTGATGGACGGCGTGGTCCACTTCGACGAGTCGGAGGACTACATCATCGCCTACGCGGACCTGACCGCGGACGACTGGTGGGCCGAGGACCACATCCCCGGACGGCCGATCTTCCCCGGGGTGCTGATGTGCGAGGCGGCGGCCCAGCTGGGCACCTTCGACTTCTTCGCGCGCCGCCCGGACTTCGACCCGCAGTTCGTCGGGTTCACCGGCATGGACAAGGTGCGCTTCCGCTCCGTCGTCGAGCCCCCCTGCCGCATGTACATCGTGGCGCGCGTGAAGCGCGTGCGCGGGATGATGTTCACCTACTGGGCCCAGGGGCTGGTCGACGACAAGGTCGTGTTCGACGGCGAGCTCACGGGCATGGCCCTGTAGAGGCCGGGTTCCGGACGGCTCCCGGGACGGCCCGCGCCGAAGAGCCGTTCCAGGTCGGTAAAAGCCCCCTCTGGCCCGGTTTGCCTCGGGCGCGCCGGTTCGATACTGGCAGCGCACCGATGAGTCCCCGCCCAACGACGAGTCCGTTCCCCCTCGCTCCGCTGGTCGCCGTCCTCCTGGCCGGCACCGCCTTCGCCGGCAAGGCGCCCGAGGATCCTCCGCGCGAACACCTGCAGCAGCTCGCTGCCGGGACCAGCTGCGACGACGCGCTCGACCGCGCGTTCGCGCTGCTGCGGCAAGGTCTCCTGGAGGAGGCCGAGACCGCGTTCCGCGCGATCGTCGCGAAGAACGACGAGCACGCGCGCGCCTGGTTCTACCTGGCCTACACGGTGCACGCGCGCGCGGTGGAGACGAACGATCGACGCTCGCGCGTGACGCAGCTCGAGGAAGCTCTCGAGCTCCACGTGTCGGTCGCTGCGCGCTTCGAGGAGGTGCGCTCCCAGGCGCTCTACAACGGAGCCTGCGCGAGCGCGCTGCTCGGGGACAAGGACGGCGCGTTCCGTCACCTCGAGGCCGCCTTCGCGGCGGGGTTCGACAAGCGTCACCTGCTCGAGCGCGACCCGGATCTCGTGTCCCTGCGCGACGACCCGCGCTTCCAGCGCTTCCTCCCGGCACAGGACCTCGCCGCGCCGTTCCACGGAGACGTGCGCGTGCTGCACACCTTCGAGGGCGAGTCCGCCGGCGACCAGTTCGGGTGGGAAGGACGCAGCGCCGGCGACTGCGACGGGGACGGCGTGAACGACGTGCTGCTCTCCGCCCCCTTCCGGGACGAGGGCGGACGCAACGCCGGGAAGGTCTACCTCTACTCCGGCGCGACGGGCGCGCTCCTCTTCCAGCGCCGCGGACCGGCGGGCGCCAACCTGGGGCTCGGCATCGAGTCCGCCGGCGACCTCGACGGCGACGGGCACGCGGACGTGCTCGCGAGCGCCACCTTCGCGGGGCGGCAGCCGGGGCGCGTCTACGCCTTCTCCGGCGCCGACGGCAAGACGCTCTTCGAGCTGACCGCCGGGGAGAAGGGCGACCTCTTCGGGACGCGCGTGACCGCGACCGGGGACTTCGACGGCGACGGGATCGCGGAGATCCTCGTCGGTGCGCCCGGCAGCGACCATCGCGGAGCCGACTCCGGCCGCGTGTACCTGTTCTCCGGCCGAACGCAGGAGGTGCTCCTGATGCTCGACGGGGAGAAGGCCGGCGACGAGTTCGGTCACGGCATCGCGGGCGTGCGCTCCGGCGACAAGCGCCTGGTCGCCGTGGGCGCCGGGAACGCCGGCAAGGCCAACCGCGGACGCGTCAGCGTCTTCGAGTTCCAGCCCAAGCGCCGCGTCGCCTTCGAGCGGTTCGCGTTCGAGGCCGACCGCACCGGCGTGAACCTTGGACACCTGTTCCTGTCCTTCCTCGGCGACGTGGACGGGGACTCGTTCCCGGACCTCTACGCCGCCGACTGGGAGAACAACGCGCGCGGCTACACGACCGGACGCGTCTACGTCCTGTGCGGACGCAGCGGGAAACGTCTGTTCCGGCTGACCGGCGAGCACCAGGGCGACGCCTTCGGGTCCGGTCCCGGGCAGGTCGGCGACGTGGACGGGGACGGCCTCGCGGACCTGATCGTCGGCGCCTGGCGCAGCGACCAGGGCGCGCACGACGCGGGCAAGTGCGTCGTGTACTCCTCCGGCCAGGAGGTCCTGTTCGAGATGGTCAGCACGTCGCCCGGAGACGCCTTCGGGTTCGGTGCGGTCGGGCTCGGGGACGTCGACGGCGACGGAGGTCACGACTACCTCGTCACGGCCGCCTACAGCAGCGTGCGCGGCAAGAAGTCGGGCCGCGCGTTCGTGGTCGCCGGGCCGCGCCCGAGCGAGTGCGCGACGATCCGCGCCGCCGAGGACCGCTAGCGCGCCGCGCTCAGAGACCGGCGCCGAAGACCGGCGGCGCCACGTAGGTCTCCTCCGCCTCGCCCTCTTCACCGAGGATCGCCGTCACGTCGAGCTCGAGGCAGCGGCACGGCACGCCCAGCAGGCTGGAGAGCGAAGGCACGGTGTTCCCGTCCTCGCCGGAGAGCACTTCCTTGACGTAGGTCCCGTGCTGCGTGCGGAGCGTGACCAGGAGCTCCTCCCGGTCGCGCTCGATCGCCGTGAACTCGACCCAGCGCTCGCGGTCCTTCTTCGCGCGGCGGTGGGCCACGCGGGACGGCGTGTGCTGGACCACGTCGACGCGTCGCCCGACGAGCTCCGTGAGCGCGGCGTCCTCGACCGCGCCCTCGAGACCGACGCGCGCGAGGTACTCCTTCGCGTGGGGCGTCTCCTTGAGCAGGGCGATGCGAGCCTTCTCGGTCCAGTGCAGGTTCTTGAGCTCGATGCGGCCCTCGTTCCGGCGGTTGATCTCGGCCTCGAGCTCCGCGAGGTCCACGTCGAAGTGCTTCGGCCCGATCAGCTCGAGCACGAACGGCCGGCCGCTGCCCAGCATGCGCACGTCGACGTCCTCGCGACCGGCGCCGTGGAACTTGTTCTTGCGCGTCCCGAACGCCTTGCCGGTCGGCCAGGCGATCAGCTCCTGCACGGACTCGCGGGAGAGCTTCCCGAAGCCCTCGCAGCGCTCGCAGCCGCGCTTGCGACGCGGGTGCCCCTTGCAGTCCGGGCAGAAGAACACGGTCTGCGGGAGATCGCGGACCAGTTTGCGGTAGCGGCCTTCGAGAAAGACCTTGGCCTTGGGCGGCGTGCTCATGGACGACTTCCTGGGGCTGGAGCGCGGTGCGCGCGTCGGGAGGAAGGGAACGAGTGGAACGTTCGAGCGCCCTGCGGGCGGGGGCGAAGAGCATAGCGAGGCCCCCCCGCGCTTCAAGAGGTGGGGACCGACTGCTAGGCTCCGCCGCCATGCACCCGATCCTGTTCCGCCTCCCCGGTCTCGACCTCCCGATCCGCAGCTTCGGCGTGATGGTGGCCGCGGGGATGTTCCTCGCGATCTGGATCTGGGGCAAGCTGCTCGAGAAGCACGGCGACGACCCCGAGGAGGACCCGCTCAAGAGCTCCCAGGTCGCGGTCTGGGTCGTGATCGGCATCCTGGTCGGCGCGCGGGCGCTCTACATCACGGTCGAGTCGGCCCGCTATCTGGCGGCGGACGTGACCGAGGAGGCCGAGGCGGTGCTCGAGGCCCGCGGCATGGAGCGCGCCACCCTGGAGCTCAAGCTGCGGCAGAAGGACCCGGAGGCCCTGGAGCGCGCGCTTGCGGTCCAGGTCGGCCACGACTTCCTCGACGACCCGGTCCAGATGCTGATGGTCTGGAAGGGCGGCCTCGTGATGTACGGCGGCCTGTTCGGCGCGATCCTGTTCGGGCTCTGGCGTTCCCGGGTCACGAACCTGGAGCGCTGGAACGCGTTCGACACCTGCATGGTCGCGAGCTTCTTCGGACTCGCCGTCGGGCGCTGGGGATGTCTCCTGGTCGGGGACGACTTCGGGTCCGTCGTGCCCGAGTCCTACGCGCACCTGCCCTTCCCGCTCACGATCACGGTCCCGGAGCCAGAGGCGCTCGCGGCGATGAAGCCCGACTCGCTGTTCCCGAGCGAGTACGCGGGTCAGAAGCTCTGGGCCACGCAGATCTGGATGAGCCTCAACGCGATCGTCGTCGGCCTGGTGGGCTGGCTCGCGCTGCGTCGGCGCACCTGGCGAGGTCAGGCGGCGGCCGTGATCCTGGTGCACTACTCGATCACGCGCTTCCTGATCGAGATGTTCCGCGGCGACGAGATCCGCGGCGTCTGGTTCGGCACGGTGTCGACCTCCCAGCTGATCTCGATCGTCGGCCTCGCGATCGGCGTCGCGCTGCTCCTGCGCCGCCCGGGACCGCCGGTCGAGCCGCGCGCCGGGGTGGCGTGAAGAAGGACGCGCGGACCGAGCCGCTCGCCGGCTGCCGCGTGATCGCGGGCGTCGACGAAGCCGGTCTGGGTCCGCTGCTGGGTCCGCTCGCGGTCGGCTGGTCCGTCCTGCGGCTGCCCGAACCGGGAGCCGATCCCTGGAAGCTCCTGCGCGGCCGCGTGCAGCGCAACCCCACGCGCAACGCGAAGCTCGTCGTGGCGGACTCGAAGCGCGTGTTCACGCGGAACGAGAAAGGCGCGCGCCGGCTGGAGACCACCGTGCTCACCTTCCTCGCGCTGCTCGAGGAGGAGGGACGTCCGCCGCGGAAGGCCGAGGAGCTCCTGTTCGGCGCGCTGCGTCCGTCCGACGAACACCTCGAGGGCAACCCCTGGTACGCCTCGCTGCCGCCCCTCCCCCGCCACGAGGATCCGGCCGCGCTCGAGCTGTCGGCGGCGGTGCTCGGTCGGCGCATGGCGGAGCGGGGCCTCGAGCTCCTGGACGCGGGCGTGCGTCTCGCGCCGGCTCGGGAGCTGAACGCCTCCTGGAACCGCACGGGCAACAAGGGCGCGACGACCTGGGGCTACTGTCGCGAAGTGCTCCAGCACCTGTGGGAGGGCTTCGCGGAGGAGGGCGTCGGCGTGACGGTCGACATCCTCGGCGGACGCATCCACTACGCGGACCTCCTGGCGCGCGCGTTCCCCGGCGCCGAGGTGGAGACGCTGTTCGAGGGGCCGGAGCACTCCGCCTACCGCATCGACGAGCGAGACGACACGGCGCGCGATCGGTGGCTGCCGCGGCGCATGTCGCTCGAGTTCCGCCAGAAGGGCGAGGACGCCTCCTTCGCCGTCGCGCTCGGCTCCTGCCTCGCGAAGTATGCGCGCGAGCTCTCGATGGAGAGCTTCAACGCGTACTTCGAGCGCTGGCAGCCGCGCCTGGCGCCGACGGCCGGCTACACGACGGACGGACGCCGCTGGCTCGACGACGCGGGTCCCGCGATACGCGCCGCCGGGATCCGCGAGGACGACCTGGTCCGCAGCCGCTGAGGCGGCTCCCCTCGGCACCGCCGGAGACGAGGCGGGAAATCGTTTCGCGCGGCGTCGCCTGGGCCGAGCGGATCGAGTCCGTCGCGGGCCACTCGGATTCAGACGCGGGGTCGCTCGGCTCGAAGAACTCGGAGCCCGCCGCACGCCCATGACCCCCCCCGCTGACGGACCCTCCCCCGCCGACGCACGGCCGCCCCAGTCCCCGGAGACGATCCTGGCCCTGGTCCTCTGCTTCCTGGTGGGGATCGCGTCGATGGCCCTGGTCGAGACCGACCGCGTCATCACGAAGGCGCTCAGCGTCGGGCCCGAGGAGCGACCCGCCCAGGACCGGCGCGTGCGCGGCCTGCGCACCTCGCGCGCCGAGGGACCGCTGCACGTCCTCCTGGTCACCGTCGAGGGGCTTCGCGCGGAGGCGCTCGAGGAGACCGAGCACCTGGCCGGGCTCGCCGAGCGGAACGCGAACTTCCGCACCGTCGGCGCGCAGGCCTCGCACCCCCTCGTCTCGCTGGCGTCCCTGGCCACGGGCAAGTACCCCTCGACCCTGCTGCTCGAGGAGGCGGGCGCCGACCTCGTGGTGCTGACCTCCCTGGAGGAGCCGCGCGCCGTCCTGCAGCGGACCTTCGAGGGCGTCGAGAACACGTTGACCCGCTCCTTCGCGCACAGCGGGTTCCGCACGCAGGCCGTGAGCGACGCCGCCTGGACGCGAGGCCGGGATCCCTTCCGCGCCGTCGACGACCTGGTCGACGGGATCGCGCTCGCCGAGGCCTCGCACGGACGGACGGCGCGCACGCTGACCTGGCTGCACACGGACGTCCTCACGGACGCCCACGACGCCGCGAGCTACGAGGAGCGCCTGGACGAGCTCGACGAGGACCTCGGCCGGTGGTTGAACGGGCTCGCCGAGCAGCCGGCCTGGGAGAACACGCTGCTCGTCGTGACCGGCGTCTCCGGACGCTCGCTGGGAGAACGAGACCACGTCGGCTCCGGAGACCTCTACCTCGAGGAGCTCCTGGTCTCGCTGCTCGTGAAGCTGCCCTCCTCCTGGAAGAGCGAGGCGCGCGCCGTGGACGAACCGGTCGAGCTCGTGGACCTCCTGCCCACGCTGCTGGCGGTCGCGCGCCTCGAGTCCGACGCGGACCT
>CAZDYS010000032.1:9259-15656 GCA_964509445.1 uncultured Planctomycetaceae bacterium | reverse complement strand
AAGATCGGCACCCGCTACAAGGGCACGGTCAAGAGCATCAAGGACTTCGGCGCGTTCATCGAGATCCTCCCGGGCACCGAGGGCATGTGCCACATCTCGGAGCTCGCCGAGGGCTACGTCGACAAGGTCGAGGACGTGGTCTCCATCGGGGACGAGATCGAGGTGGTCGTCATCAACGTTGACGACCGCGGGAAGATCAAGCTGTCCCACCGCCAGACGCTCCAGGAAGCCTAGAACGCCGTTTCCAGGCACCAGCGGGCCCGTCCCCGCCCCTTCACGGGGCGTGGGGGCGGGCCCGCTCTCGTAAGCGTCCCGACAATCTCGGCTTTCTAGGCAAGTTTTTTCGGTGGAGGTGCCCAGGCTTTCCTACTCTGAAGCCGACCACCTTCCCTGCGACGTGGCGATCCAGCGGGGCCAGAGGTGGGACCCGACGGATCCCCATCCCGAATTCGACCCCCCGCGCCCCCGGGCGCGGCTGCCCAAGACCCCACGATGAAGCTTCGCAGCCTTGTCCTCGTGACGATGAGCCTCGTGCTCGGGGGATTCGTCCGCGCCAACCCCTCGCCCCAGCCGGTGGTCGCCGGCGAGGAGGTCGCCTTCCCGTTCCACAGCTGGAAGGCTGTCAAGAAAGACAACATCTGCGGGCTCACGGACCTCGACAAGGTCTCCAGCCCGGCGCAGGTCGACTACGACGAGCTGCTGAAGGCCACGCCGCAGATGAAGGAGATCGACAAGAAGGGCATCGACGTGAAGTCGGCCGAGGGCAAGGCGCTGGTGAAGGAGGCGAAGAGCCTGATCACCAAGAGCGCGGAGCTCGAGCGGGGCTCCAAGAGCTACTGCAGCGTTTGGAAGTCGATCTCGCACAAGGACGGGCGGAAAATCCCCGATATCACGGACGCGGTCATCGACCGCTACTAGTGTCGGTTCGCTGCCCCGCGCGGACAGCGTGGTGACGTACGCTCCCCACCCCGCGATCGGTTGCCGAGGAGGCTTCCGTTCGTTCCCCGTCCCCGTCTCCTCGGAATGAGGTCGATCTCCCCGCAGGCTCTCGCCGCTGCGCTGATCCTCCTGACCGGCTGCATCGCACCGCGGCCCGAGTCGGAAGGATCCGTGGAGGAGTTCGAGCGCCTCCTGGAGGAGTCCGGCGGAGAGACCGTCGTCGCGGAGGACGCTTCCACCGAGCCGCTCGAGGAGCCGGTGGCGGAGGCGCAGACCCCGGAGGAGCTGGACGCCGAGGAGGCGGCCCGGGTGCTGGAGGAGATCCAGGAGGCCTACGCGGAGCCGGAGGAGGAGACCTTCGAGGAGCCCGAGGAGAGCCCCTACCTGCGCTTCGGCGAGCGCATCCTCGTCCGTGAGCAGGGGGACGCCACGTTCGTCATCAAGCCCTACACGCTCCCGAACGGCCGGCCGCAGAAGATCGTCGAGCTCTTGAAGGCGATGGCGCCCTTCACGACGCGCGAGCACAAGGAAGACCAGGCGCTCGACGCCGGCTTCGTCGACTACCAGATCCTCGCGAACTTCGACGAGGAGTACTACGCGGACTTCAACCAGTTCACCCAGAAGGGGCCGGGCAACACCCAGAAGGTGCCCGTCTCGGACGTGCTCGTCGTCACCGCGATCCCGGACCTGCTCGAGGAGTTCGAGGACTTCCTCGACCTGTTCGCCGGCGGCGGCGTCCCGCAGATCGAGCTCGAGGCGAAGATCATCGAGATCTCCGAGTCGGACTCGCTCGACATCGGCATCGGCAACGGGCTCTTCGAGTTCGGCACGACCAACTTCGTGCAGTCCTTCGGTGCGTCGCTGCCGAACTTCTCGGAGAGCACCGAGGCGCTGCTCACGCTCGGCGCGGTGCAGGACGAGGTCGCGTTCACGGCGATCCTCGAGGCGGTCAAGAACTGGCAGAACGTGTCCGTCGAGTCGCGCCCGAAGACCGTCGTGCGCTCCGGCGGAGTCGCGCACATCGACACGACCACGAGCATCCCGTACGTCGAGGTCACGTCGATCAACCAGAACGGCAACTACAACCTCAACGTCAAGTACCAGCCGGTCGGTACGCAGCTGTGGATCAGCCCGCGGCGCGTCGGCTCGACGACGCTCGCGCTGGACGTGAAGCTCCAGGGCTCCCAGCGCATCGGCTCGGAGGTCCTGGTGGTCGACGCCTCCGGAACGCCCATCGAGGTACCGACGATCGCCACGCGGCAGGCCAAGACCGTCGTGCACCTGCAGCCCGGGCAGACGCTGGTCATCGGCGGCCTCACCCAGGAGCGCAAGGAGGAGATCCAGGCGAAGATCCCGATCCTGGGCGACATCCCGCTGCTCGGGGCCCTCTTCCGGTCGACCTACGAGATCACCGAGAAGCAGCACGTGATCTTCGCGATCAGCCCGCGGATCATCCAGTACTCGGACTTCGAGAGCGACCTCTAGCGGCCCGAGGGCAAACGACCGGGCTGCCCGTCCGGGCCCTCGCCCGTCCTCGCGTATGCTGGAGGGCCAGCGGAAGAAGCCCGCCCTTCGCGCGTCCTCCTCGCCATGCAGATCCGATCGCGACTCGAGAGCTCCCGCCCCGACCGCCGGGGAGCGGCCCTGATGCTCTCCTTCCTCGTCCTGATCGTCCTGATCCTGATCGTGGCCCAGATCTCCTACTCGTCGAAGACCGACGCGCGGGTGTCGCGGAACGAGGCCACGCTGATCGCCATGGACCAGGCGATCGAGTCCGTGATGCTGCAGGCCTACGAGGACCTGAGCGCGGACGCCGAGGGGACCGACGGGAGCGATCCCTTCGGCGGCGGGAACGAAGGGGGCCTCGGAAGCGACCCGACCGGGGGCGAGGCCCAGGACTCGGGCTCCTCGGACTCCCGCGAAGACGACTGGGCCCGTCCGCAGCGCACCGAGATGAACGAGATGCAGGTGCGCATCCTGATCCAGGACGAGGACTCCAAGTTCAACGTCCTGTCGATCCTCACGGAGAACGAGGACGAGGCGCAGAAGGCCTTCGACCGGTTGACGCGCGTGATCGAGGCGTCGCGCGCCGGGACCGAGGTGGAGATCGACAGCGGGACCGCCCGGCAGATGGCGACGATGATCCTCGAGTACATGAACCGGCGCCGCGACCAGGTGCTGCCGGTCACCGAGCAGCTCTCGCGCGATCCCGACAACGAGGACATCGGCCTGCCGCTCACGCTGCGCGAGTTCACGGCGATCGACCGCGACGTGTTCCCGCCCAGCCTGTTCCGCGACTTCCGCGACGAGGACGGGAACATCGTCCACTCCCTGGGGTCGTTCCTGACCGTGCACACGTCGCTGACCACGGCCGACGAGCTCGGACAGGACGACGCCGGCGGCGGAGGAGGCCAGGCGGGCCAGGAGGGCGAGGAGGAGTCGGCTGGCCAAGGCCAAGGCCAGGGCCAGGGCCAGGGCCAAGGGGGCGAAGGACCCGGCGGGGGCGGCGAGGAGGGCGGCAACCCCGGAGCCGCCGCAGGCGCCGGTCAGGCGGACCAGGGCGGGAGCTCGAACCCCACCGGCCGCGTGAACCTCAACACGGCGCCCTCGGCCGTCCTGCGCGCGCTGATCGACGAGCGCTCGATCCCCTACGACTTCTGGGACGACGTGATCGAGTATCGCAACGAGCCCCAGGAGGACGAGGACGACCGCGACGAGGAGGACATCCCGCTCGACGAGTACGGCGAGCCGATCGTCGCGAAGAAGTTCTTCTCCAGCGTCGACGGCCTCTCGGAGATCGACGGCTGGGAGAACCTCGAGCCGCTGCAGCAGGGGGAGCTCCAGAGCCTGTTGACGACGGAGAGCGCGGTGTTCTCGATCTTCGTGACCGCGCGACGGCCCACGGGCGAGGAGCGCATCTCCGTGAACAGCCGGCGCGAGGACATCGAGCGCGAGGAGACCGAGGGCCAGGGGCTCGTGCGGACGATCCGCTCCGTGGTCTGGCGACGAAGCGGAGAGGACGGCGTCGAGATCATCCCGCTGGTCCGCTGGGAGGTGCTCGACTACGTCCCCTGGCAGGTCGAGGACTTCCCCGGAGACGACCGCTGATGAGCCGGTCGCTCGACCCGGTCCGCCTCGACGTCTTCCACCACCTGTTCGCGGCCCTGTGCGAGGAGATGGGGGCGAACCTCCAGCGCTCCTCGTTCTCGCCCAACATCCGCGAGCGACGGGACTTCTCCTGCGCGCTCTTCGACGCCGCCGGGAGGATGATCGGGCAGGCCTCGCACCTGCCGGTCCACCTGGGCTCGACGCCGATGAGCGTCGCCGCGGCGATCGAGCGCATCGACATGCGGCCCGGGGACGCGGTGCTCCTGAACGACCCCTACGCCGGAGGCACGCACCTGCCGGACCTCACGCTGGTCTCGCCGGTGTTCCTGACGGGCGGCGCGCGCCCCGACTTCTACTGCGCGAACCGCGCGCACCACGCGGACGTGGGGGGGGCGGCGCCGGGCTCGATGGCGGGAGCGAGAGACATCCACGGCGAGGGGCTGCGCGTCCCGCCGGTGCGGCTCGCGCGGGAGGGCGTGGTCGACCGCGAGGTGCTGGAGCTCCTGCTCGCGAACATGCGCGTGCGCGCGGAGCGCGAGGGCGACCTGTTCGCGCAGCACGCGACCAACCGCATCGGCGAGGAGCGGCTGCAGGCGATGGCGCAGGACTACGGCGCGGCGGAGCTCGCGCGGCGCGCCGACGACCTGATGACCTGGACCGAGCGTCTGATGCGCGCTCGCATCGCGGAGCTGCCCGACGGTCCCTGGCGGTTCGAGGACGAGCTCGAGGACGCGGGCGAGCCGGCGCGAATCCGCCTCCGCCTCGAGAAGCGCGGCGACGGCCTCGTCTTCGACTTCCGCGACACCGACGCCCGCCCCGGCAGCCAGCGCAACGCGGTGCGCGCGGTCACGGTCTCCGCCGTGTTCTACGTGCTCCGGCTGCTGCTGCCCGCGGGGACGCCGACGAACGGCGGGATCCTGCGTCCGGTGGAGATCCTCACGCGGCCGGGCACGCTGGTCGATGCGGTCTATCCCTCCGGGGTCGCGGCAGGCAACGTCGAGACGAGCCAGCGGCTCGTCGACGTGCTCCTCGGCGCGCTCGGGCGCGGGGCCTGGGACGAGGCTCCGGCCGCGAGCGCGGGGACGATGAGCAACCTGACCTTCGGCGGTCCCCTCGCCGGAGGCGGGACGCGCCCGGCCTACGCGTACTACGAGACGATCGCCGGTGGTGCCGGCGCGAGCGCGGTCGGGCCCGGGGCGCACGCGATCCAGACCCACATGACGAACACCCGCAACACGCCGATCGAGGAGCTCGAGCTCGCCTATCCCGTCCGGCTCCGGCGCTGCACGATCCGGCGCGGTTCCGGGGGGGCGGGGAGGGCGTCCGGTGGCGACGGGCTCGAGAAGCGGCTCCTGTTCCTCGAGCCCGCCCACGTGAGCTTCACCGCGGAGCGGCAGGAGCGAGGTCCCTGGGGCCTCGCGGGCGGAGCCCCCGGGGCGCCCGGGCGCTGCCGCGTCCGGTCCGCCGGGGGCCGCTGGAAGCGCCTCTCGGGCTCGAGCTCGATCGTGGTCGACGCCGGGGACGAGGTCTCGGTCGAGACGCCCGGGGGCGGTGGATTCGGCCGCTCCCGGACCTCCTGAGCCGCTGCGGCTGCCCCCGCGCCGGGCGCCTCGATTTGCGCTTGTCCCCTCGCGCGGGCCCGAGGAGAATCTTGCGCCGCGCGCCAGCGCCGAAGCGCTCTCCCCCGTAGAGCCGCGCTGGCGCCCTCCCCTCCCTCCTCGTTCCGCTCCGGCCCTTTCGCTCCCCATTCATGTCCACCCTCAGCGTGTTCGGATCCCAGTGGGGCGACGAGGGCAAGGGGAAGATCATCGACCTCCTGGCCCGCGACGCGGACGTCGTCGTGCGCTACCAGGGCGGCGCGAACGCCGGTCACACCGTCGTGGTGGGGGACGAGAAGTACGTCCTGCACCTGTTGCCCTCGGGGATCCTGCACGAAGGCAAGATCAACCTGATCGGCAACGGCGTGGCGATCGACCCCGTCGTGCTCCTGCGGGAGATCGACGAGCTGGCCGAGCGCGGGCACCACGTGGGCCCCGACCGCCTGCGGATCTCGGCCCTCGCGCACACGATCCTCGACGTCCACCGCCGGATCGACAACGCCTCCGAGCGCTGGCGCGGGAGCGGCAGGATCGGCACGACCGGCCGGGGCATCGGTCCGGCCTACGCCGACAAGGCTTCCCGGACCGGGCTGCGCATCGCGGACCTGATCGACCCGGAACGCCTGCGGGAGCGCCTGACCGCCTCCCTGGCCGAGAAGAACGCCCTCCTGGAGCGCGTCCACGAGGCGGAGCCCTTCGATCTCGAGGAGACCTTCGCCGTGGCGGCCGAGGTCGTGTAGGGAAAGAGTGTA
>CAZDYS010000032.1:0-9249 GCA_964509445.1 uncultured Planctomycetaceae bacterium | reverse complement strand
TCCGCCCCTTCGTCGCGGACGCGGGCCGGGAGTTGCGAGAACATTGGAAGGCCGGCAAACAGATCCTGTTCGAGGGCGCACAGGGGGCGATGCTCGACATCGACCACGGCACCTATCCGTTCGTGACCTCCTCGAACACCGGGGTGGGAGGCATCGCCACCGGCGCCGGCTTCCCGCCGAGCGGGATCGAGCGCGCCTACGGCGTCGCGAAGGCCTACTGCACGCGCGTGGGCGAGGGGCCGTTCCCGAGCGAGCTCGACGGGCCCGTGGCCGAGCGGCTGCGCGAGCTCGGCAACGAGTACGGCGCGACCACCGGGCGTCCGCGTCGCTGCGGCTGGTTCGATGCGGTGGCGGTTCGCTACGCGCTCGAGCTGAACGGCGCGACCGGCCTGGTGATGACGAACCTCGACGTGCTCTCGGGCTTCGACGAGGTGCACGTGGCCACCGGCTACCGTCACGAAGGTGCGTCCCTGGATCACTACCCGGCCGAGCTGGCCGACGTCTCGCGGCTCGAACCCTGCTTCGAGGCGCATCCCGGCTGGCGCGAGGACATCACCGGCGTGCGCAGCTTCGAGGAGCTGCCGCAGGCCGCGCGAGACTACGTCCAGTGGGTGGAGTCCCTGATCGGAATCCCTATCGTCATGTTGTCCGTGGGACCCGAGCGTGAGCAGGTCATCCCGCGGGCGGACCTCGTCCCCGCACTGACGTGAAAGAGCCCATCCAGCGCCCGGACCTCGGAGGACCCTTCCCCGAGAACATCGCCATCATCATGGATGGCAACGGTCGCTGGGCCCAGGAGCGCGGGCTGCGCCGCGTCTTCGGACACCGCCAGGGCATCGACTCCGTCCGCGAGATCACGACTACCTGTGCGCGCATGGGCGTCGAGAGCCTCACGCTCTACGCCTTCTCCGTCGAGAACTGGAAGCGTCCCCGGGTCGAGGTGCGCTACCTCATGCGGCTCCTGCGCAAGTTCCTGGTCGAGGAGCGCGGGACGCTGATGGACAACGACGTGCGGCTGAAGTCGATCGGCCGGATCGAGAGCCTGCCGGACGAGGCCCGCGAGGAGCTGCGTCGCACCGAGGAGATGACGCGCGAGAACACCGGCATGGTGCTGCGGCTCGCGCTCGCCTACGGCTCCCGGTCGGAGCTCGCCGACGGCGTCCGCCAGCTGGCGAAGGACGCGCGGGACGGCCGCATCGACGTCGACGCGATCGACGAGGAGACGCTGCGGGACTACCTGTACGACCCACAGATGCCGGATCCGGACCTGTTGATCCGCACCGCGGGGGAGCGTCGCCTCTCCAACTTCCTCTTGTGGCAGATCTCCTACGCCGAGATCTACGTGGCGGACGTGCGCTGGCCGGAGTTCCGCGAGCCCGAGCTGATGCTCGCGCTGCGCGACTACGCGCGGCGGGTCCGCAAGTACGGCGGCCTGGTCAACGACGTCGCACCGGCGAAGGAAGCGGAAGCGCGCGAGCAGCGCGCATGAAGCGCGGGACCTACCGGTTCGTCACCGGGTTCTCCCTGGCGCTGCTCGTCGGCGTGCTCCTCGGTCTGGAGAGCTTCGTGCCCTCCGAGCAGTCCGGACTGGTGGTGTGGTCGACCGCGCTGGTCCTGTCCGTGCTCGGTGCCGCGGAGGTGCCGCGCATGACGACCTACCGCGCCTTCGGCTGGCGGTTCGCGCTGCCGGTCGCCGCGTTCCTGGTCGGGGTCGTCTCGTGGGTCTTCCGGGCCGAGCTCTTCCCGCCCGACCGACCCTGGCTCGGCGTCCTCGCGGGCGCCGGCCTCGCCGCCGCGGTCGGCTTCGTGCTCGGCCGCCGTGCGCGAGCCCTGGCGGCGGGCTTCGCGATCTGGACCGGCGTTCCGCTCTACGGCTTGCTCGGCGTCTACGCGCTGGGGGGAGTCGAGGCGCTCGGAGTGCTGGTGCTCCTGTCGAAGATCGGGGACATCTTCGGCTACTTCGTGGGCAAGGCGATCGGGAAGCGTCACCCCTTCCCGGTGCTCTCGCCGAACAAGACCCTGGCGGGTTGCGTCGCCTCGCTGGTCGCCGGCGTCGGTGCGGGAGGACTCCTGGGAGCCCTGGGCGTCCTGCCCGAGGGCGCCGGTCTCCTGGCCGGCCTCGTGACCGGGCTCCTGGTCAACGTGGCCGCGCAGGCCGCGGACCTCTTCGAGAGCAAGGTCAAGCGCGCCGGCGGGGTGAAGGACTCGGGCACGCTCTGCGCGGCGGCCGGAGGCGTGCTGGACGTGGTGGACAGCCTGCTGTTCACCGTGCCGCTCGTGCTGCTCCTCTGGCCGCTCCTCCCGGCGAGCTGAGCGGCCCAACGCTCGCGCCCGCGCGCGCCTACGGGCGGTCGACGTAGGCGCGCCAGAGCTCCCGCACGGTCCGGATCTCGTCCTCGAACCGCGGATCCCTCGGGGCGAGCGGGGCGGCCTCCGCCGGGTCGCTCTCCAGCTCGTAGTAGGTCCGGGTCGAAGTCATGCGGAGGACGTCGTCGAAGAAGCGACCCTTGACGAGTCCGTCCGCGCTCTCGAGCACGACGCACGTCTCGCGGATCTCGTTGCTCGGGTTCGTCTCGATCCGCTCGACGTCGCAGATCACGTGGTCACGGACCCGCGCGCTCGCGTCCTCGAACACCGCGTGCAGCGAGACCGAGTCCGAGGCGGCCGGAGACGGTGTCGTGCCGGCCAGCGCGGCCAGCGTCGCGGAGAGGTCGACCGCGTGTCCGAGAGCGGCCGTGGTCCCGGGCGCGATCTCTGGACCGGCGACCAGGAACGGCACGTTCACGCCGTCCTCGTAGACGGAACGCTTCACGCGCCGGCTGTTCTGGTCGCTGCAAGGGCCGCCGGAGGCGTCCCGTTGTCCCCGAGCAGGAGGACGTAGGTGTCCTGCAGGTCGACGGCCGCGAGCATGCTCGCGATCATCGCGTCGGTCGCGACCAGCATCGCCTCGAACTGCTCCCGGCTCGTCGTGGGGGACGGATGGCCGGACGGCAACAGGTGCGCAGGCGGATCGTGGAACGGCTGGTGGGGCGCCTGGAAGGAGACGTAGGCGAACCGGGGACCCTCGGTCGCGTTCCACCAGTCGAGGAACGCCAGCCCGATCGCCTCGGTGTGGTACTCGGTGGTCTGGAACGCGACGCCGTCGTCGACGCGCTGCCAGTCCGTGTAGCTCTCCGAGCCGCAGTGCCCGTCCAGGTTGCTGGCGTTCCAGGCGCGCCAGGCCTCGAAGCCATAGGCCTCGGGGACGTCGTTCCAGTCGGCCGTCGGATCCGGGTGGGTCCCGACGTGCCACTTCCCGAAGGTCGCGGTCCGGTAGCCCGCCGCGGCGAGCGTGTGCGCGATGGACGACGAGGGGTCGGGCGTACGGGCGTCGGGCGGCCGGCACACGCCCCCGCCCTGGTCTCCCTGGTAGGTCCCGAGGAGCATCGTCCTGCGGGTCGGGTTGCAGAGCGGCTGCGCGTAGAAGTTCGTCCAGGTCTGCCCGACCGCCGCGAGAGAGTCGATCGCCAGGAGGTCGTTCCACGGATTCGCGTCCGCGCGGGCCGTCACGAGGTCGGACTGCGCCCAGTCGTCGAGCACGATCACCACGACGTCCGGGCGCTCGACCGGACCCGTCGTCCCGTCGACAGAGTCGTCCGTGACCACCTCGTAGGGCCCGCTCGTGCTGCAGCTCGCGGCGAGGAGGCCGCAGCCGACCACCAAGTGGCCGAGGAGGGGGGCGCGGCGCGGGGGGACATGCCCGCGTTCTAGCAGCGGGCCGAGAGGCCGGGAGGGCCGCGCCGCCGTGCGGTGACGGACCGCGGGCGGTCCGGACCCGCAGTCTCCCGGACCGCGAAGATCGTTCTCGCTCGCGTCGCGCGGCCGCGGGCTTGGCGTAGGATAGCGCGCAGGTTGGAGATCACGATCCCGCTCCGATCGCACGACGAAGCGATCCAGGTCCTCGGTCCCTACGACCGTCACGCGAAGCTCCTGCGGCAGGCTCTCGAGATCGAGGTCTACACGCGCGGCGGGAACCTCCGGCTCAAGGGGAGCGAGGTCGACGTGGTCGAGGCCCAGCGGCGCATCGACCATCTGCTCGGCAAGCTGCGCAAGGGACGCGAGCTCGATCCGAAGGAGGTCGAGGACATCCTGGTCGGCTCGCGTGGGAAGGCGCGTGACGCGGACGCGCGCGACGGTCAGGAACGCTCGCGCTCCCAGGGACGGCGCGCGACCGACCAGGCCTGGGCCGGAGTCAAGGCCGGCGGTCGTCCGCCCGGGCCGCGCATCCTCGCGGTCGAGCCGCGCACGGAGACGCAGCGGCAGTACCTCGAGACGATCGCCTCGGGCACCCTCACCTTCGGCGTCGGTCCCGCGGGAACGGGCAAGACCTTCCTCGCCGTCGCGGCCGCGGTGCAGCGCCTGCGCGCCGGCGACTGCCGTCGCCTGATCATCACGCGACCCGTGGTCGAAGCGGGCGAGCACCTGGGCTTCCTGCCGGGGGACCTGCAGGCCAAGCTCAACCCCTACATGCGGCCGGTCTACGACGCGCTCTTCGACCTCGTCGGGTTCGAGGAGACGCGCGAGCTCGAGGAAGCGGGCGTGATCGAGGTCGCGCCGCTCGCGTACATGCGCGGACGGACGCTGGGCGAGGCGTTCGTGATCCTCGACGAGGCGCAGAACGCGAGCACCGCGCAGATGAAGATGTTCCTCACCCGCCTCGGCGAGGGATCGAGCATGGTCGTCACGGGCGACCCGATGCAGTCCGACCTCGAGCAGGGCAAGCAGAGCGGACTGGCCGACGCGACGCGTCGCCTGCGCGGCCAGGCCGGCATCGGCGTGATCGAGTTCGACGCGCGGGACATCGTGCGTCACCCGCTCGTGCAGCGCATCGTGCGCGCCTACGAGGGTGGCTGAACCGAGCCCGGTGCACGCGGTCTCCTGGGCCACCGGTGGTGCGCCGGAGCTCTCCGACGCGGACGTCGCGGCGGCCCTGGAGGCGGCTCTGTTCCACGGCGCACGTCCGGGCATCGGTCTCGAGGTCGTGTTCGTGGACGCCGAGACCCTCCGGCGCATGCATGCCGAGGTCCTGGACGATCCGACCGAGACCGACGTGATCACCTTCGACCTGGGCGAGGGGCCGGGGCCGGCCGGGGAGCTCTACGTGAGCGTCGACCGCGCGCGCACGGTGGCCGCGAAGCGCGGCGTGACCCTCGCGCGCGAGCTCACGCTGTACCTCGTGCACGGCGCGCTGCACCTGTGCGGCTACGACGACCACGAGGAGGAGGATCGTCGCGCGATGCGCGACGCGGAGCGTGAGGTGATGGGGACGCTCGGGTTCGAGGCGGACGACGCACCGCACGAGTACGGCCTCTGAGTGCACGCGCGTCGGGACGCGACCACGCTTCCCGGCGTTTTTTCTCGTCGTTTTTTTCGCGCGTCGTTCCCATCGCGTGCGTCGGCGCAGTCGCGCGCCATTCAGGAAATGGCGCGTGAGTTCGCGTACCTCGTACTTCGTGCACACCGTTCGCGCCACTCTGCGTCGCGCTCGTCGCGCGGGAAGGGCTTGCATCGGACGCGCGAGTATCGGATCCCAGTGCAGCCCGGGAGTACGCACGTACTTCGTGGGCAGCCCATCCAAGCCCACGACCCCACGGAACGAACGCACGGCATGAGTGCCGACGCCAAGGTCAGTCCAAAGCCTCGAGAGCGCGACACCGACTCCCTGTGGAACGCGTACTGGAGCGAGCCCAGTGACGAGCACCGCAACCGTCTCGTCGAAGCGTACCAGCGGCTCGTGCAGCGCATCGTCGGTCGCTTCTCGGCACGCCTGCCGCGCACCGTCGATCGCGGCGACCTGACGACGGCCGCGAACGTCGGCCTCATGGGGGCGATCGCCGTCTTCGACCCGGCGCGCAAGGTGCGGTTCGAGGCCTACGCCGAGACGCGCATCCGCGGCGCCCTCCTGGACGAGCTCCGCTGTCAGGATTGGCTCCCGCGTCCCTGGCGGCAGCGCATCGAGCTCCACAAGCGCGTGCTCGAACACCTGCGGTCGACCTACGGCCGGGAGCCCTTCGACGAGGAGGTCGCGCAGGAGATGTGCCTGCCTCTCGAGGAGTACGAGTTCCTGTTCGGGGTCGGCCTGCCGGGCGCGCCCACGGGCTCCATGGCGAGCGGGGACGAGGACGTCGACGCGAGCCTGGAGATGGTCTCCGACCCGCGCGAGGTGCACCCCGAGGAGAGCCTCACGCGCTCCGAGCTCCTGCGCCTCGCCGCCCAGCGGATGAACGAGCAGGAGTACCGCATCGTGTACCTGAAGTACTGGGAGGAGCTTCCGATGCGGGAGATCGGGCAGCTCACCGGCCTGTCGGAGTCGCGCGTCTGCAAGATCCACGCGCGGCTCATGGAGCGGCTCAAGGACCGCTTCCGCGTGGGCGTCGACTCCGAACTGGTCTGACCCAAATAGGCGAGGGCACGGAGCGCGGCCCCGTGCCCTCGAAATCCCGCAAGAAAGCGCGTGAGCGCTACCCTGCGCCCTCCTTCCCCAAAGAGAGCGCTCGCGGAATCAGGGCATGCGACACGGGTCCCCATCCGGCCGCATGCATCAAGGCTCCACCTTCCTGTCCGCGCGAGCCGGGTCCCCACCGGTCGTCGCGGAAAGACACTCCCTGGAGGTGGCTGAGGGGTCTTCCCCACATAGCCCCCATGGAGCCACCCACGGCGCTTCCCCAAGCGCACGGGAGTGTTCGAACGGCCGGGCACCGGTCGGCGTCGCCGCCGCTGGCCTCCCGGACGTGAGAGGGGCGAACGCCGATCTCGCGCCTCTGCATGGTTTCCGAGGGAACGTCGCGTTTCGACCGCGACCGATCCACTTCGGGGTTGCTCTCGCTTCGGTTCGACATCCTCTTTGGCGTTCGCTGAGGACCACGGACCGCTCCAAGGAGGTCGCCCGGCCCGGACCCTTTTCGGGCCCGGGCACAGACGGGATGGGAAGAGTGGCTTTCCATCCCAAGCGTCTCGTTCGGAACGGGACCGAAGTCCCGGGTGCCCCTTTGGATGACGCCCGGATGGGTCGACGACGTTCGGTAGCTCGGCTTACCCGGTGGGTCCCGTGGCTTTGCGTCCCAGCCTCGCGGCCGGTTTGCCCTTGTCGTGTCATCGTTCGGGAGCGCCGGAACACTACCCCCGAACCAGCGAGGGGCAAATCGGGGTGCTCGAAACCTGCTCTCCGGTCCGGTACCTCGGAGCTAAGTCGTCTCCTGACAAGCGCTTCGGACTTCTGTCACGGGCCTGTTCCGCGGCGATTCCGCGCTTCCCGCCCCGCGCGGACTCCACGACCGGAACGCGTTGCCCGATAGACTCCCGGCCTTCCTTTCCGCCCTTCATGCTGCGCGCCGTCTCGACCCTCGTTTGTTTCCTGGGAGCTGCCCAGGACCCGGCTCCTCCCGTGCCCGAGTCGCCGCCGCACATCCTGCTCCTGGTGGCCGACGACCTCGGCTGGAACGGGGTCGGCTACCACGGCGGCCCCGTGCCCACGCCGCACATCGACTCCCTGGCGCAGAGCGGCGCGCGGCTCGAGCACTTCTACGCCCAGGCGCTCTGCTCGCCCTCGCGCGCGGCGCTCCTCACCGGGCGCTACCCGATCCGCTACGGGCTGCAGACCGGTGTCCTGCGCCCCTGGGCCGAGCTGGGGCTGGACCTGGACGAGCGGCTGCTGCCCGAGGCCCTGCAGGAACTCGGCTACGAGACGTCGATCGCGGGCAAGTGGCACCTCGGCCACTACACGAAGGACCACCTCCCGATGCAGCGCGGGTTCGAGCACCAGTACGGGTGCTTCACCGGTTCCATCGAGCCGATGCAGCACACCCGCATGGGGACGCTCGACTGGGCGCGGAACCAGAAACCGCTGCGCGAGCGCGGCTACGTCACGGAGCGGATCGCGGACGAGGTCGTGCGACGCATCGAGGAGCGAGACCCGGAGCGAAGTCTCTTCCTCTACGTTCCGTTCACGGCGCCGCACACGCCGCACTTCGTCCCGCCCAAGGAGCGGGCGCGCTTCCGTCACCTCGAACCCAAGTCGCTAAGGCAGTACGCCGGCGTGGTCGGCTGTCTCGACGACGCGATCGGGCGCATCCTGGCGGCGCTCGACGAGCAGGGCCTGCGCGACGAGACCTTGATCCTGTTCCTCTCCGACAACGGTGCGGAGATCGACGGGGGCGACCGCGAGCGGAACGCCCCGCTGCGCGACGGCAAGGGAGAGCTCTACGAGGGCGGCGTGCGCGTGCCCGCGGTCGTGAGCTGGCCGGGCAGGATCGAGCCGGGCCGCGTCGTGGACACCCCGCTCCACCTGGTCGACCTGTTCCCGACGCTGGTCGGCCTGGCCGGAGGAGATGTCTCGGAGGCGGGGGCGCTCGACGGGATCGACGCCTGGCCGGTGCTCCGCGGCGACGATACGGTGCCGCGCACCTTGTTGTTGAACGTCAACGGACGCACGGGCGCGGTACGGCGAGGCCGCTGGAAGCTCCTGCGCACCAAGGACGGGCCGACCCAGAGGCTCGAGCTCTACGACGTCGTGGAGGATCCCGGCGAGACGCGCGACCTCGCGAAGGAACAGCCCGACCGTGTCCAGGAGCTGAGCGCGGCCCTGCAGGCGTTCGAAGCCGAGAGCGTCCCCGCGATCTTCGGCAAGGACGAGAAGCCGAGCGGCTTCCAGCCGCCGTCGTTCTGGGGGCGGATGTTCGCTCGCGGAGAGGCGTCCCGCGACTAGGTGCCCGCGCGCACCGCGCGGTGCACGGCGAGCAGGCCGTCGAGGATGTGCGCGAGCCCGTCGAGCCGCACCATGTTCGCGGCGTCGGACGGAGAGCTGTCCGGATCCGGGTGCACCTCGAAGAACAGACCGTCGACCTCACCGGTCGCGACGGCCGCGCGCGCGAGCATCGGCACGAGCGTGCGATCGCCGCCGGTCTTGCCCTCCGGGCCGCCGGGGCGCTGGACGGAGTGGGTCGCGTCGAACACGACCGGGTGTCCGGTCTGGCTGAGCTCGCGCAGGCCGGTCATGTCGACGACCAGCCGGCCGTAGCCGAAGCTCACGCCTCGCTCCGTCACGAGCACGTGCTCCGCACCCGCGGCGACGCACTTCTTCGTGACGTGCTGCATGTCCGCCGGCGCGAGGAACTGGCCCTTCTTCACGTTCACCGTCCGACCGGTCTCGGCGGCCGCCAGGATCAGGTCGGTCTGGCGGCAGAGGAAGGCCGCGTGTAGGGAAAGAGTGTA
>CAZDYS010000031.1:0-15662 GCA_964509445.1 uncultured Planctomycetaceae bacterium | reverse complement strand
ACGTCCCGCTGCACCTCGGGGTGTCCGAAGCGGGGATGCCGCCGGACGGAGTGATCAAGACGCGCATCGCCTTCGAGCAGCTGCTCTCGCGCGGCATCGGCGACACGATCCGCGTCTCCCTCACGGTCCCCTTCGACGACAAGGGCCAGGAGATCGAGGTCGGACGCAGCATCCTCGCGGACATCGAGGCCGGCCGCTTCCGCTCGGTCCCGCCCAACTACTTCGACGGGCTCAACATCATCGCCTGCCCGAGCTGTAGCCGCGTCGAGAACGAGCGCTTCATCGACCTCGCGCAGGACGTGAAGGAGATGACCACCTACGCGGCCGACCACGACGTCACGATCGCCGTGATGGGCTGTCGCGTGAACGGTCCCGGGGAGACGGACGACGCGGACCTCGGCCTGTGGTGCGGACCGAAGATGGTCAACCTGAAGCGCGGAACCGAGGAGCTCGGCGCCTACAGCTACGACGAGATCCTCGGGAAGCTCCGCAGCGAGCTCGACGCCCTCATCGAAGCCAAGGGCGCGGAATAGAAAGAGAGCAGGCGGCGCCCGGGGGCACCGCCTGCTCGTTTCCGTTTCGCAGGGAGTGAGCGCTTACTCGAAGATCGCGCCGCCTCCGACCACGTAGGCGTAGCCGTCGCCCCAGTTCGTGCCTCCACAGCTCAGCGTCGAGGCGTGCTCGAGCGCGAACTCCGGATCCTCGAACGCTCGCAGGCGGAGGATGTAGTAGTGACCGCTGGTGTTGCCGACGACCGGCGAACCACAGCCGTTGTTCCGCGTGTTGTACACGCGGTACTGGTAGAAGAACTGGTTGTCGTTCACCGGGTCCGACGCGAAGTCGTTGAGGTAGCCCTCGTGGACCAGGACGGGGATGAACTCTCCGTTGTAGGACTCGTCCCAGTTCCCGTCTCCGGGCTCGGACACCGGGAAGTCGCCGGTGTCGAGGTAGTACTGGTCGATCGCTTTCTGGAGCGTCTTGATGTCGCTCAGTCGCCGCTGATCCCGCACGGTGCGCAGATGCACGGACACGCGCGGCAGGAGGACCCCAGCCAGGAGGGCCAGGATCGAGACCACGATGATGAGCTCGGCGAGCGTGAAGCCCTGACGACGGTTGTTCTTCATAAGGGGATGGGGCGGAGCACGCAGGGGGGGAACGAAGCGTCGGATCCTCCGCAGAAACGCCGTATCGGACGAAGGTCCAACGAGGCCTGAGTCCGGTTCCGGGATTCCTCAAGGAAAAGGCCTCTCGATCCGAGGAAGGCGTCGCGAGGCCCCCCAGCCCCGTTCCCTGCATGCCTTTCCTCCAGAAACGAGTCGCCCAGAGCGCCTCCGCCGTAGCCCACGTCTCTCCCGACGTCGTCGAGTGGGTCGAGGTCGGACCGAACGGAGTCCTGCACGCGAGCGTGACGCCCGAGAGCAGCGATCCCGTCGAGCTCGCGAGCGCGGTGCATCGTGCACGCAAGGAGGCGGGCAGCAAGACGCGCCGATGCGTGCTCGCCCTCGGCAAGGCCTTCGCCCCGGACCGCATCCTCGATCTGCCCCGGCAGCTGACGAAGAAGGAACTTCGCGGTCTCCTCGAGCGGAAGGCCACGTCCCTCTTGATGAGCGACGAGGAAGGGGCGGCTGAGCCCACGGCGCTGTTCCACTCCTGGTCCAGCGGCCAGATGGCGGAACGCGAGGGTCAGGACGCCAGCTGGCACCTGGTCGCGATGGACCAGCACCTGGTCACGGCGCTCGGCCTCGCGCTGCGCAGCCGAGGCTACCGTGTGCAACACGTCGCGGCGCTGCAGCTCGCACCGCTCGCCGCCGCAGTCCATCTGAGCGAGAGCGACGGAGAGCCGGTCCTCTACGTCGTGTTCCACGAGGACCGTATGGACGTGGGACTGATCGTCGAGGACAACGTCCTCACGCGCCGCTCGATGGAGGGCAACCCCACGACCAACGCCACGGTCGCGACCGGCCTGTTCCACGAACTGCGCGGGATCGCAGGCTTCTGGCGGAAGACGAGTCGCGGCGGGACGATCGAGAAGGTCGTCCTGATCGGGCTGCACCCCGATCGCGCCGAGCTCCTGTCCAACGGAGTGGGAGGTGTGATCGGGAACGCGAAGGTCACGAACTACCCCGCCCCGGACGATCCGCACGCGGATCGCCTGGCCGGACGCGCGGCGCGCCTCTTGTGCGCGCGCTTCACCGGACCGATGTCGCCGAACCTGCAGTGCAAGCTGCCGGCGCGCCGGGCGGTGGTCGCGCTGACCGCGACGCTCGCCGGAGTCGCCGCCTTCGCCCTCGGCTCCCGGGTCGGTGACGACCTGAGCGGGACCCTGGAGCAGGTGCGCTGCGAGAACACCGAGATGACCTCCAAGGCGACCACGCTGCGGCCGGTCGACACGAGCCTGCAGGTCGTCAAGAAGGACACGGAGATCCTCGAGCAAGCCCTGGAGCGGACCGCCCGCATCGGCGCGTTCGCCCCCCCGCTCCGACGACTCCTGACCGAGTCCATCGCCGCCCTGCCGAGCAACGCCGACCTCGTCAGCATGCGCATGTTCGATGCCGGGGAGCAGGACTACCGCTACGAGCTCCAGGGCACGATTCGCGGCTCCTCCGCGGAGGTTCTACGCGGCATGCGCGACCTGCGTGAGGTGCTGTCCGCGAGCGAGCTGCTCACCGACGTCGAGCCGTCCCTGGCGGACCGCCTACCGGTCAACGAGACGGTCGGACAACCGTTCCACGTGCTGGCTCACTGCAAGCGAGGCGTCGAATGAGGACGGTGAGCAACCTCCGGCGTCGGCGCCTCGGATCGGCGACGGCCCTCGTCGCACCGATCGTCGTCGGCTCCCTCTGTCTCGTGGGCGTCGTCGCTCCCCCCGCCGTGTCGCTCCAGAGCGCGCGCTCTTCGAACGCGAGGCTCTGCACGGAGGTCGAACACCTCGAGGAGTGCTCGCGTGAGCTCGCGGAGATCCAGGAGGACGGTGGAGACGAGCGCATCCTCGCGGCCATCGAGAGGCTCGAGGCGCTCGTACCCCGCGAGATCCCCGACATCGAACTCCAGGGACTCGTTCGGACCTCCGCGGACCTCGCGGGCGTCCATCTCGACTCCCTGTCGCTGGGTCCGCTGGTCGACGTCGGCCTCCCGTCGATCCGGAACGACTTCATCGCCGCGCGCTCCGTTCGCGTGGGCGCCCGAACCGACCCCGCGAAGCTCGTCGAGTTCGTCGAGCGACTGCGCTCCCTCGGAATCCCCGCGAGCGTCGTCGACTTCTCCCTGGTCCGCAGCACCGGTGCGGACGCCACTTTCCTCGTCGAGGCCACGCTGGCCATCTTCGAGCACACCTCTCCGCCGAGCGGCTCGTCCGCCGAGGCCGAGTCCCCCGACGCATGATCTCCAAGAAGAACCTGATCGCCTTCGTCTCGCTGGGTCTCTGCGGTGCCGTCTGGGCTCCGCAGGTGATCGAACAGGTCGGGTCACCCGAACCGTCGACCGCCTCCGTGCTCCACCACGAGGAGGAGGACGAGGACGAGGAAGAGCCGTTCGCGATGGAAGAGGAAGCACACGATCCCGTCGAGCAGCTCGTCGGCACGACGGCCGATGCGGGTCCGAAGGAGCTCCTCGAGAACACCGAGCAGCTGCTTGGGAAGATGGAGTCGTTCGCCGGCGGCCCCGCGGGCCTCGACCTCTCCGAGCTCGTTCGACTGATGGAGCGCCGCCCGACGCCGCGGACCCTCTCCACCGGGTCCTCCACGATCTCCGCCCCGGTCGCCGAAGTCGAAGCCCAGCTCCTGCAGTCCGAGGAGCTCGCGATGCTGCAGTCCTTCGCCGAAGAGAACGCGCTCACCGGGATCCTCGCGAGCGAAGCCGGTGCGTCGGCGCTGCTCGGTCACCGCGTCGTGCGCGCCGGCGACCGCCTCTACGGCGGCCGCGTCGCGATCGGCACCATCGATCGCACGGGCCTGTGGCTCGAGAGCGAGAACGAGTCCGTCTTCCTCGAGCTCCCCCCGTTCGTCGCCCGCGGGCGAGCGACCGGGGCAGAGGGCGCCGACGAGCTCGCCCCCCTCGACGATGCCGGGGCCGAAGAAGCCCAGGAGTCCGGTCAATGAAGCTCTTCCCCTGCACGGTCCTCGCGCTCCTGATCGCGGGTTGCGCCGGCCGCCCCAGCTCGGTCGACACGTTCGGTCCCACGCTCTCGCAGAGGCGCGAGCACCGGGACCCCTTCGAGCGTGACGAGATCACCGTCTCCCCGCCGAAGCCGCAGACGACCGAGACCGCCGGCGTGGAGGAGCAACCCACGCGGACGCGGTTCGGGGACGACACGCTGAACCAGATCGACTTCCGCGGCGCTGCGCTCTCCGAGGCCCTGCACCTCTTGGCGCAGCAGGCCGGAGTGAACATCTACCTCGACACCGGCCTCGACCGCACCGTCGACGCGAGCTTCCCCGCGGTCACGCTCGACGACGCGCTCGACGTCCTCCTGCAGCGCAACGGCCTGCAAATGAGCGAGTCGCCTCCGGGCGTTTTCTGGATCGAGAACCGGGACGGATCCCAGGTCGAGACCGCGAGCTTCCGGCTCGCCTCGATCGAGGTGGCGGACGTCCTGGAGAACCTGCAGGGCCTGGTCTCGGAAGACTCGCGCCTCGTGGCGGACACGACCCAGAACTTCGTGCTCGTGCGTGGCCCGCGGGCAGAGATCGACGCGGTCGCAGCGTTCATCGAGGGCGCGGACCGGCTGAAGACCCAGGTCCTGATCGAGGTCGAGATCCTCGAGGTCATCCTCGACGACGGCTTCGAGTTCGGCGTGCAGGCGCTGCTCAACGACCCCAACTTCCTCGGCGAGGCGGCCATCGACACGGTGAGCGACCTGCTCACGAACGACCTCAGCTTCAGCAGTCTGATCTCGTTCAACGACGCCGACATCGACCTCACGATCAACGCCCTCGAGTCCTACGGGCTCGTCAACGTGATCAGCTCTCCGCGCGTGCTCGCGATCGACAACACCGAGTCGAGCATCAACGTCGTCCGGGAGATCCCGTACATCCAGGCGACCACCGAGATCACGAGCTCGGCCGGCGACGTCGGCACCAGCTCGCAGCAGGAGGTGCAGTTCAAGGAGGCCGGGATCACGCTCACGGTCACGCCCGCGGTCCAGCGGGACGGAGTGGTGCAGCTCTCCCTCGAGAACACGCTGTCCGAGGTGATCGACGAGTTCCTGGGCATCCCCGTCCTCGACTCGCGTCGCATCAACTCGACCTTCCTGGTCGGTGAGTCCCAGACCGTCGTCATCGGCGGCCTCGTGCAGACGCGCTCGGAGGAGCGGGACAACGGCGTGCCGTTCCTGATGCACATCCCCTTCCTCGGTCGCCTGTTCCGCAACGACGCCGACACCACGAACCGCCGCGAGCTGGTGGTGATGATCACGCCGCGCGTGCTCGCTCTCGACCAGGCCGACGAATACGCGCGCAAGTACCGCGCGAACTACGAGCAGCGCCTCGAGTCCCAGGGAGTCCCGCGCAAGTGACCACCCAGCCGCGCATGCGCCTCGGGGATCGCCTGATCGATCGGGGGATCCTCACGGCAGACCGGCTGCGCGTCGCGCTGCGCGAGCAGGAGCGGTTCCACCGTCCGCTCGGCGAGATCTTGATCTCGCTCGGCTTCGTCGACGAGAAGGACCTGGTCGCCCTGGCCGCCGAGGACCACGGTCTCGAGTTCCGGACGGCCGCCGAGATCCAGCCGGACCCGCTCCTGCTCTCGATGCTGGATCCCGTGTTCGTCCGAGACGCGCGCGCGTTCCCCTACGCGCTCGAGGACGGCGCTCTGCGCGTCGTCCTGGTCGATCCGGACGACCCCCAGACCATCGCGCACGTCCGGGAGCGGTTCCCCTACCCGCTCGTCCCCACGCTGACGACGGAGAAGGAGCTCGGCACGCTCGTCCGCATGCACCTGGACGCGCGTTCCTCGCGCCTCACCGACCTCCTGAGCGGGGCCGCCGAGGAGGACGGAACGTGGTCCCAGGTCGAGGAGGTCGTCGAGGCCCTGCTCACCGACGCCGTCTACCGAGGAGCGACGGACATCCACGTCGAGCCCGAGGAGCGCGTCACGCGCGTGCGTTACCGCATCGACGGCATCCTCCAGGGCGTGGACAGCCTGCCCTCGGGCATGACCAACGCGGTCGTGTCGCGGATCAAGGTGCTGTCCTCGCTCGACATCTCCGAGCGGCGACGCCCCCAGGACGGCCGCCTCCGGACGAAGGTCGGGGACAAGGAGGTCGACACGCGGGTCTCGATCATGCCGACCCAGCACGGCGAGAACGTGGTGTTGCGCCTCCTGGACAACTCGGACGGCGTGTTGCGGCTCGAGCGCCTCGGACTCTCGTCCCTCCAGCAGACGATCCTGCGCGAGATCGCCTCGCGGCCGCACGGGCTGTTCCTCGTGACGGGACCGACGGGCTCGGGCAAGACGACCACGCTGTACGCGATGCTCGCGGAGATCGACGCGGTGCACCGCAAGGTGGCGACCGTCGAGGACCCGATCGAGTACCAGATGCCGCTCATCCGGCAGAGCCAGATCGACCCCGCCATCGGATTCGACTTCTCGAGCGGGCTCAGCGCCCTGCTGCGGCAGGACCCCGACGTGATCCTCGTGGGCGAGATCCGCGACAGCGCGACGGCGGACATCGCGATCAAGGCCGCGATGACGGGACACCTCGTCCTGTCCACGCTGCACACGAACTCGTCGATCCAGGCCTTTTCGCGACTGGCCGGGATGGGCGTCGAGCAGTTCCTGCTCGAGGACTCGATGATCGGCGCCATGTCGCAGCGCCTGGCCCGGCGCGTCTGCTCGCTCTGCGTGGAGACGCGACCGGCCGACGAACGCGAGCTCGAGTGGCTCGGCGTCACGCAGGCCGAGGTCCGGCAGGGCCGTGGCTGCGAGCACTGCAACCAGTCCGGCTACCAGGGGCGCGTCGCGATCATCGAGACGTTCCTGCCCGACGAGGCGACGCTGGAGGCCCTGCGGGCCGGCCGCGGTCTCGAGCAGCTCGAGCGCGTCGCCTCCGAGAACGGCTTCCTGACCCTCGAGGAAGAGGGCAAGAAGCTGGTCCTCGACGGGCGCACCACGATGGAAGAGGTCCGACGCGTCGCCTCCGGTGCGCGCGTCAGCCGTGAGGCGGCGTGAAGTCGTTCCAGTACAGCGCGCTGGCTGCCGACGGCAGCACGGTCACCGGCGTCGAGAGCGCCACGAGCCCGGCCGACCTGGACCGCGCTCTCGAGGCGAAGGGGCTGCTCCTCCGGGAGGTCAAGGAGGGCAACGACGGCGCGGGCGCTCGCGGAGGCTCGAAGCGCCTCAAGACGGACGACCTGATCGCGTTCACCTCGCAGCTCTCCACTCTGATCGGAGCGGGCATCCCGATCGTCGATGCTCTCGAGAGCGTCCGCAAGCGCCTCGAAGGCACGAAGGGAGCGCACATCGTCGACCAGATGGTCACCGACCTGCGCGGAGGTGCCAGCCTGTCGGAGGCGATGGCGAAGCACCCGCGGACCTTCTCCGACGTCTACCGCTCGTCGATCGTGGCCGGCGAGGCCTCCGGCGCGCTCGACCGGATCCTGGCTCGTCAGGCGGAGCACCTGGAGTGGGTACGCGGCGTGCGCTCCACGACGTTCCAGGCGTTGATCTACCCCGCCTGCCTCTTCCTCGGCGTCTGCGGCTTGATCCTGCTCCTCTTGCTGTTCGTCTTGCCCCGCATCACCGGCATGTTCGCCGGGGGAGTCGACGACCTCCCCGCCCAGACGCGGATGGTGATGAAGCTGTCGGAGTTCCTGCGCGCCAACTACGTCCTGGTCGGGACGGCGCTGGCCGCGGCGGTCGTCGGGATCAGCGCGGCGAAGCGCACCGAGCGCGGCAGCATCGTCGTGGACCAGTGGATGGTCGGCCTGCCCAAGCTCGGTCGCCTGCTGAAGCTGATCGGGACCAGCAAGTTCTCGCGCACCGCGTCGATCCTCTACGAGGCCGGCTGCAACGTGTTCACGGTTCTCGAGGTCGCCGGCAAGGCGACCGGACGGCCCGCCATGAAGCGGGACGTGGACGACGTGATCCACCGCGTCCGCAAGGGCTCGTCGATGAGTGAGTCGATGGAGATCCAGCCGACGATGGACCCGTTCCTGGTGCAGATGATCGCCGTCGGCGAGAAGTCGGGTCAGCTGGGTCACTGCCTCGAGCACTTCGGACAGCAGCTCGACGACGAGGTCCGCCGCGAGGTGAAGCGCTTCCTGGCGTTCCTCGAGCCGGCGCTCCTCTTCGGAGCCGGTGCCGTCGTCGCGTTCATCATGCTCGCGACGATCCTGCCCATCTTCCAGATGTACGACACGTTGATGTAGCCATGAAGACGCGTTCCACCTCGGGCTTCTCTCTCGCGGAGCTGATCATCGTCGTCTCGATCCTGGCGCTCTTGGCCGGCGTCGTGGCGCCCGTCGCCATGCGCTCCCTCGTCACCGAGGCGAGGAACGCCACGGACGACGAGCTCGAGATCCTCGGCGACGCCGTCGGCGAGTACTTTCGCGACGTCGGTGCACTCCCGACCGACCTGGACGACCTGGTCGTCGACCCGGGCGCGACCGGCTGGTCCGGCCCGTACCTCCTGTCGAGCACGCCCGCGGACGGAGGCGGCCTCTCGGACGTCGCCGCCGACGCCTGGGGTCGTGCCTACCAGCTCACGACCACCGGCGTCTCCGTCCTCACGATCACGAGCAGCGGCGAGGACTTCACGTTCGGGACCGACGTGGACCTGGAGCGTACGGTCGACGTCACGCCGATCCGTCGCGAGGTGACGCTGCGCGAGCTCCAGACGATCAACCAGGCGATCACCTCCTACAACGCGAGCTACATCGACACGAGCCCGCTGCCCGCCAACTACACCCAGGTCCTCGCACAGCTCGTCTCCACCGGCTACCTCCCCACGACCGCGCCCTACGAGACGGACGGCTGGGGAGACGCCTACGACGCCACTCCCTCCGGCGCCACGCCGGTCGTGCGGGTCGCCTCCCCGAACGTGTCGACCGGCCTCGGAGGGTCCTGAGACCGAGGCCAGGCTCAGCGATCGAGCTCGACCGCTCCCCAGCGGCCGGCACTGCCCTTCGAGACGCTCAGCCCCCACCCGCCGCGGGCATCCCGCGGAAGCGACGCCTCCAGGTGCGTCAGACCGTCGAGCTCGATCCGCAGCGCGCGCCCGTCGACCACGACCCGGAACGCCAGCGGGACGCCGCGCGAGATCGGCACGATCGGGGCGGAGGCGAGCTCCCGCGAAGAGTCGCCCTCCACCAGGAGGACCTCCAGCCGCCGCTCGTGGAAGCGCACCGCGAAGTGCGATCGCTCGTCGCGCCCCACCAGGACCGCCATCCACATGTCGCTCGAGAGCGGAGTGAGCGTGCCCTCGAGCTGAAAGGCCTCACGCTGGACCGCGGGAATCCGCCAGGCGATCGCGTGCAGCTCGGGGAACGCGGTCTGCAGCCACTGGTCACGGCTCGTGTCGAGCGAGCGGTAGACCTGCTCCCAGGCGGGCGCGAGCTTCTCCAGCCGCTTCCGCAGCCGTCGCTCGAGCGTCTTCTCGCCATAGGAGTCGAGCACGTGATCGGCGATCGCCCGCCGCATCTCGGGGCCGCCGCGCGTCTGACGCAGCACCTCGATCAGACGACGGAACTTGGTGCGGTCCTCCAGGAGGATCTCGATGAACTCGTGCCATAGCGCGTACCGCTCGGCCGTGCTGAGCCCCTCGAGCGCGTCCATCAGGAGGCTGCCGATCGCGGGCACCCGGTCCTCCTCGAGGAGCCGCCTGGCGCGGAGCTGGTTCGTGGAGAAGCGCGGGTGCTCGCTCGGGTCGTCGACCAGACCGAGCTCGCGCGCGACGCTCAGCTCGACCGACAGCGCGAGCCCCTCTCCCAACCACGTCGGATGGAAGCGGTAGGAGGGGATCACCGAGTAGACCGCCAGGTGCGCGGCCTCGTGCGCGATGACCTCCTGGCACTGCGCGGACAGGAGTACCTCCGCACGGGCCTCGCGCGGCAACGGCGGCGCGAGCGCGACGTGCGCGGTGCGCGTGTTCCAGTGCGAGAACGACTCGTTGTCACGGAAGGCGCCGCGCGTGAGCAGGGCTTCGACGTCGACGTACTCCTCCTTCGACGGATACACGTGCAGCGCCGGCGGCCACTCGACCTGGATCTCCTCGTCGTCCATGGACAGGAGCTCCATGGTGTGAGGCCAGGCTCGTTCGCAGACGTCGAGCGCCTTGATCAGGGCCGGCTTGTCCGCGTAGTGGACGTGCACCTCGTAGTGCTCCCCCGACTGAACGAACTGTCCGTCGTCGGGATAAAAGTCGTGCCGCTGGGGCGACCCCAGCGTCAGAGCGGCGACGAGGAGGAGCGGTGAGACCATGCGTCTCGATTCTAGTCGGCCATCTCCGGCCGGAAACGGAACGCGATCCTCGAATCGACGTCGTTTACGCGCTGGTTGCCTGGGTCAAGCCTCGGACGCGGCCTCCTCCGTCGGCCCCGGCTTCGCCTCGGCGACCTCCTCCTCGACGTCCCACACGGGGCGGGCCGAGGCGAGCGACCAGAACTCGAACGCGCGCTCGACCGCCGTGTGCAGCAGCGTGCCCTCGGGGTACTCGCCTTCGTTGTCCCGCTCCCCGGCGGAGATGCCGGTGAAGATCTCCAGGGCCTGCTGGATCGTCTCGACCGCGAACACGTGGAAGCGTCCTTCGCGACAGGCCTCGACGATGTCCTGGCGCAGCATCAGGTCGCGAACGTTGGCCTGGGGAATGATCACGCCCTGGTCGCCGGTCAGCCCCAGGTCGACACAGGCGTCGAAGAAGCCCTCGATCTTCTCCGTCGCGGCGCCGATCGGCTGGATGCGACCGTGCTGGTCGATCGCTCCCGTCATCGCGAGGTCCTGGCGCAACGGGATGCCGGTCAGCGCGGACATCAGGCAGCAGATCTCCGCACCCGACGCGGAGTCCCCGTCGATGCCGCCATAGCTCTGCTCGAAGGCGATCGAAGCGGAGAACGCGAGCGGGTGCTGCGTCTGCAGGAGGTGGCGCAGCAGGCCACCGAGGATGTAGAAGCCCTTGGTGTGGATCGCTCCGGACAGCTGGGACTCACGCTCGATGTTGATCGCGCCGGAGTGGCCCGCGCCGATCGTCGCCGTGATGCGGGCCGGGAAGCCGTAGACGAGCGGTCCAGCGTGGATGACCGCGAGGCCGTTCACCTGCCCCACGGCGGCGCCGTCGGTCTCGACGTGCACCGAGCCCTCGGCGATCCGCTCGCGGAAGCGACGAGCCGGGAGCTCGCCGCGGCGCTTGCCGCGGCGGATGGCCTCGATCACGTCCTGTCCCTCGACCTGCGTGCGCGTCGACTTCTGCGTCAGGAACGCCGCCTCGCGCGCGATGTCCACCAGACGGCCGAAGCGCGTCGACAGGCGGTCGTTGCGCCCCGCGACGCGCGCTCCGTGCTCGGCCAGGGCGGCGATCGCGGTGCGATCGAAGGCCGGCAGGTTCTCCTCCTCCGCGACCCGGGCGATCAGGCCGGCATAGGCGCGCAGGTTCTCCGGCGTGCGCGCGATCGACGAGTCGAAGTCCGCGAGGACCTTGAACAGGTGCGGGAAGTCCGGGTCCTGGCCGTCGAGCAGGTAGTACAGGCCCGGATCGCCGATCAGGATGATCTTGACGTTCAGCGGAATCGGATCGGGCTTGAGCGTGCGCCCGCTCCAGGGGCCGCTGAGCTCGGAGGGGACGATCTCGAGCAGTCCGCTGCGCAACGTCCGCAGGAGGACCTTCCAGGCTCCCGGCTCGCGCAGGACCTCGCGCGCCTCGAGGATCAGATAGCCGCCGTCCGCGCGCAGCAGCGAGCCGGCCGTGATCATCAGGTGGTCCGAGATCACGCCTCCCTCGACCGTCACGCGTCGGTCCACGGTGCCGAGCAGGTTCGCCAGGGTCGGCGTGGTCTCGACGATCACCGGGCAGCCTTCGTTCTCCTCGTGGGCGAGGATCGGGTTCACGCGGAAGCGGCGCAGGAGACCGGGGTTCTGGGTCAGCTCCTCGGCCCCGACGTGGACGACCTCGTCGACGACGGAGTCGAGGAAGCGCCCGATGTCCTCCTGCGGGAAGTCGGCGCGCAGGTCCGCGACCTGCGTCGCGACGATCTCGCGCGTGGCCTTGGCGATCAGGTTCCGCGCTTCGCGTCCGTGGTCCCGACTGAGGAGGCGCAGCTCGACCGCGAAGGCCTCGAGCCGATCGCTCCAGCCCGCGACCTTCTCCTCCAGCGCCTCGATCGCCGCGTCGTCCAGCTTGCCCTGGGCCTTGAGCTGCTCGAGGCGCTCGGGAGGAGCGGGCTCGCCCTCCAGGACCGGCACGATGGCCGGCATCACGCTCTGTCCGACCTGGATCGAGACGAGCACGAGCTCCTCTGCCTCGAGCTCCTTCGAGAACGGGTCCGTCACGGCGCGGATCCGCTCCTGGTACGACTCGTCGAGGAAGCGGCGCCGCGCGCGCATGTCGTCGGAGCTGAGGGCCGGCCCGAGGTCGTCTTTCAGGAAGCGGATCAGCTCGTCGAGCTCGTCGCGGAACGCGATCGCCTTGCCGCGCGGCAGGGTGAGCAGGCGCGGTTCGGTGGTCTGGGCGAAGTTCGCGACGAAGCAGTAGTCGCTGGCCAGGGCGCAGGCGGGCTGGGTCTCCTTCAGCACGCGGCGCACGAGCGTCGAGCGACCCGTACCGGTCAGCCCGCGCACGTACACGTTCTGGCCGGGTGCGAAGGTCTCCAGGCCGAAGCGCAGCGCGTCGATCGCGTCGTCCTGACCGATGATCCCCGAGAGCGGCTCGACGTCCTGGGTCGTCTCGAAGTCGAGCTCCTCCGGCGTACAGACCCACCGCAGCGACTCCGTCGGCACGCGCCGCTCTTCCCGCGTCTGGCACTCCTCGTACTTCGTTTCTTCGCTCATGGCCGCATTCTAGGGGCTGGCGGTTTCGGACCGGGGGCCGGCCGCCCCAATTGCGTGCGCGCTCGCCGAACGCATTCCGCGAGATCCCGATTCCCGCCGGCGCGGCGGCAGGGCACTCTGCGCACATGGCCAATCCCGAACGGAAAGTGCGTTGGTGGTTCCCCGCGGTCGTCCTGGTGCTCGCCGCTGGGCTCTTGATCTGGGTGTGGATGCGCCCGGCCCAGGACCGACAGTTCACGCAGGTGTTCCCGACGCTGGCGGTCGTGTTCTTCACGGGCGTGCTGCTGTTCCTGTGGCTCCTGCTCTTCTCCGGGATGCGCTGGCGGACGCGCCTGCGGTCGGCCCTGGTGGCGTTCGCATTGCTGGCGCTGGCGAGCTGGCTGTTCCCGTTCCGCGGCTTCAGCGGCGACATGGTCCCGCTCTTCGGTTTCCGGTTCGGTGGCGGGGCCGAGCTCGCCAAGGCCGACCCGGCGAGCGGTCCGTCCGCCGAGGAGCTCGCGGAGACCGAGCAGGACTGGAGCGACTGCCTCCAGTTCCGCGGACCGAACGGCGACGGCGTGTTCGCGGACGTCGCGATCTCTCCGGGCTGGAGCGCCACGCCTCCGGAGGAGCTCTGGCGCGTTCCGATCGGGGAGGGCTGCTCCGGCTTCGCGGTCACCGGTCGCCGGGCGATCACGCAGATGCAGCGCGACGATCAGGAGGTCACCGTCGCCTTCGATCTCCTGACCGGCAGCGAGCTGTGGACCCACGAGCGCACCGCGCGCTACGAATCCGGTCCCGGCGGCGTGGGGCCGCGCGCGACGCCGACCGTGCACGGGGACCTCGTGCTGTCCTACGGCGGCACCGGAGTCCTCGACGCGCTGGACCTCGCGACCGGAGAGGCGCGCTGGTCGCACGACGTACGGGCCGAGACGAACGCTCGCCAGGCCGACTGGGGCGTGTCCGGCTCGCCGCTGATCGTCGACGAGAACGTCGTCGTGTCCATCGGCGCCGGCAACGGACAGTCCGTCGTCGCCTACCGGCTCGCGGACGGCGAACGCGCGTGGGCCGCGGGCGCCGAGGAGATCGGCTACGGCACGCCGCGGCTCCTGGAGCTCGGCGGCGTGCGCCAGATCGTCGCGCTGCACCGCAAGAACCTGGTCTCCCACAGCGTCGTCGACGGCTCGACGCTCTGGAGCGCACCGTGGGACTCCGAACAGGCCTGCGCGGACGTCGTCACGTCCCCCGACGGCGACGTGTTCGTCTCGAGCGGCTACAGCGTGGGAGCCGGACGGTTCGCGCCGCGTCGCTCGGAGGACGGCAGCTGGAGCGTCGAACAGGTCTGGAAGTCGCGCTTCCTCAAGGCCAAGTTCTCCAACTTCCTCCTGATCGACGGCGTCCTCTACGGCTTCGACGACGGCATCTTCGTCGCGGTCGACGCCGAGAACGGTCGGCGTCTCTGGAAGGAGGGCCGCTTCGGACACGGACAGGCGCTGCACGTCGGCGCGCACCTGCTCGTGCTCGGTGAGTTCGGCGAGCTCCTCCTGATCGAGCCGAACCCGGACGAGCTGCGCGTCGTCGCGGAGGTCGAGGTGTTCGACCAGAAGACCTGGAACACGCCGACGCTCGCGGCCCCGTACCTCCTCACGCGCAACGACTCCGAAGCGGTCTGCCTGAGGCTGCCGATCGAAGCGCCCTAGCCCGCTTCCCCGGTGTCCGGGGAGGCGCGACGCATCCGACCTCCGGCCAGCGCCAGCCCGAGTCCGACCAGCCCGACCGCGAAGCCGCGCGGGAAGACCTCGTGCGCGGACTCCTTCACGATGTCGTAGGAGCGCCGCTCCGCGAAGGTCTTCGGCCCTGTGCCGGGTCCGTTCATCACCTCGAGCATCCACACGACGCTGCCGAGGATCGTGAGGACCCCCAGCGCGATCAGGACCGCACCGAGGCGCCGGCGCCGCGTGGAGTCGCTCACTGCGCCTTCGGCGTGCGCCGCGGCCCCTTGGGCCGGGAGGGCAGCGGCTCGACCTCGAAGTCGAACAGGCCCGCGGGATCGATCGGGCGCGTCTCCTCCTCGAGGATCCGCGGCGGCCGCACCTCCTTCGTGGAGCGTGCGTCCTTCTCCTCGAACTTGCGCAGCGTCGGGATCAGGCGGTTCTGCACGGACCCCACGAACGTGTTGTAGTTCTTGCGCGCTCCGTCGAGCGAGTCGCCGAGCTTGGCCGCGTGCTCGAGCACGATGGCCGCGCGCTGGTGCAGCTCGCGACCCAGCCGGAAGAGCTCCTCGGCGGACTCGGACAGGTTCTTCTCGCGCCAGCCGACGTGGACCGCGCGCAGGAGTCCGATCAGCGTCGACGGACTCGCGAGCACCACGTTCTCGCGCGCCGCGACCTCGATCAGGTCCGGGCGCCGCTCGAGCGCAGCGTCGATCAGCTGATCGCCGGGAACGAACATGACCACGAGCTCGGGTGAGTCCTCGAAGCGCGCCCAGTACTCCTTGCTCGCCAGCCGCTTGATCTGGTCGAGCACGTTCTTCGCGTAGCGGTCCAGCTCACGCTCGCGCTCGTCCGCGTCCTCCGTGTCCACCGCCTTGAGGTAGGCGTCGAACGGCACCTTGGAGTCGACCGCCACGACGCGACCGTTGGGCAGACGGACGACCAGGTCCGGCTTCTGCAGCCGGTTCTCGTCCGTGCGCAGGGCCTCCTGCGGGG
>CAZDYS010000030.1:0-15997 GCA_964509445.1 uncultured Planctomycetaceae bacterium | reverse complement strand
TCCGCACGGCGCTCGGAGGCTGGCGCCGCGTGGCGCCGGTGTTGACCGAGGTGGAGTACGCGCTGCTCCTCGAGCGCCTCGGCTGCCGCGCGATCCGCGTGCGCACGGAGGTGTACCTGCACGAGCTGGACGGCCCCGAGGACGTCGTCGAGTGGATGCGCGGTACGACTCTCACGGCCTACGAACGACGCCTGGACGCCTCGCTCCACGCCTCCTTCGTGTCCGCCTACCGGGAGCGTCTGCTGGCGGAACTCGAGGCCTCCCGGCCGTTCCCGTTCCCGTTTCGACGTACGCTCCTGTGTGCACGGCGTGGTGACGGACGCACGCCGCCCCAGGACTCCCTCTCCCCACGCGTTCCATGAACCTCCGCACGATCCTCCTGTTCGGTCTCCTCCTCTCCAGTCCGCTGGCCGCCCAGGACCGCGTCGGGGGAGATCGCGCCACGCGCTCGGTGGTGGTGGCTCGCAACGGGATGGTGGCGACCAGTCAACCGCTCGCCACGACGGTCGCGCTGGACGTGTTGCAGGCGGGAGGGAGCGCGGCGGACGCGGCGATCGCCGCGAACGCGATGCTGGCGCTGACCGAGCCGACCGGCTGCGGCATCGGCGGCGACCTGTTCGCGATCGCCTGGATGGCGGAGGAGCAACGGCTCGTGGGGCTGAACGCGAGCGGTCGGTCGCCGCGCGGGCTCACCCTCGAAGCGCTGACGGAGGCCTGTGAAGGCGGACGGATCCCGCCGCGGGGTCCGCTCCCCGTCTCGGTGCCCGGCTGCGTGGACGGCTGGTTCGAGCTCCACGCTCGACTCGGCAAGACGCCGATGAAGGAGCTCCTGGCGCCCGCGATCCGCTACGCCGAGGAGGGCTTCCCGGTCTCCGAGGTGATCGCGATGTACTGGCGGCTCAACGCGCGCGTGCTGCGCGAGTTCCCGCACTTCGCGGAGCAGTTCCTCCTGGAAGGACGCGGGCCCCAGGCCGGGGACGTCTTCCGCAACCCGGGGCTCGCCCGCACCCTGCGGCGCATCGCGGAGGAGGGGCGCGACGGCTTCTACCGCGGACCGGTCGCCGAGACGATCGCGGCCGAGGTCGCGGAGCAGGGCGGCTTCCTGACGACGGACGACCTCGCCCGTCACCGGTCCGAGTGGGTCCGCCCGCTGTCCGTGAACTACCGCGGGTACGACGTGTGGGAGCTCCCGCCGAACGGACAGGGCATCGCCGCGCTGCAGATGCTCCGCATCCTCGAGGGCTTCGACCTCGCGGCGATGGGCTTCGGCTCGGCGGACCACCTGCACCACGTGCTCGAGGCGAAGAAGCTGGTGTTCGAGGACCGTGCGCGCTTCTACGCGGACATGGACTTCCACGACGTCCCGGTGGAGGCCCTGCTCTCCGCCGAGTACGCCGAGGCGCGGCGCGCCGAGATCGAATCGGAGCGCGCTCTGGATCGGCTCGAAGCGGGCAACCCGGCGCTCGAGCGCGGGGACACGATCTATCTCACGACCGCCGACGCGGAGGGGAACATGGTCTCCCTGATCCAGAGCAACTACCGCGGCATGGGCTCCGGCGTGTGTCCTCCGGGCCTCGGCTTCATCCTCCAGAACCGCGGGGAGCTGTTCGACCTGACGCCCGGTCGCGCGAACACCTACGCGCCCGGCAAGCGCCCGTTCCACACGATCATCCCCGCGTTCGTCACGAAGGACGGCGCGCCGTTCCTGAGCTTCGGCGTGATGGGGGGAGCGTTCCAACCCCAGGGGCACGTTCAGATCCTGGTGAACGTGATCGACTTCGGGATGAACCTCCAGGAGGCCGGAGACGCGCCGCGCTTCGCGCACAACGGCTCCTCGGAACCCACGGGGCAGACGGCGCGCGCGGGCGGGACGATCACGCTGGAGAGCGGCTTCTCACCGGAGGTGCTGCGTGAACTCGAGCGTCGCGGGCACGTGATCCGCAGCACGCCGGGGATCTACGGGGGTTACCAGGCCATCGGTCGCGACGTCGCGCGCGGGATCTACCTCGGAGCGTCCGAGTCCCGCAAGGACGGGCACGCGGCCGGCTACTAGGTCTTCTTCGCCGCGAGTCGGTCGACGAGCGCCTGCAGCGCGCCCTGGCACTCGTCGTCGAACCACTCGTCCAGGAACCGCTCCTCTTCCGCCGCGTCGACGTTCTCCAGAGCGGCGATCGGCTCCGCGCGCGCGAGCTGGCGCGTCTTGGCCAGTGTCTTCTGCGGCAGCTGGGTCCAGGCGCGGGCGCGCTCGATCGAGCGTGCGACGACCTCGTCCGCCGGGACGATCTCGTCCACCAGGCCGATCCGCAGCGCCTCCTCTCCGCCGAACAGCTCGGCCGTCGTGAGCATGCGCTCCGCCTGTCGCGTTCCTACGACGTGGCGCGCGACCGCGAGGATCGGGAGCGGAGCGCGCACGCCGACCTGGACCTCGTTCAGCCCGATCTTGAAGCGTCCCTCCGCCAGCACGCGCGCGTCGCAGCACAGTGCGAGCACGCAGCCGCCGGCCGGCGCGTGGCCCGTCAGCGCGGCGACGACCGGGATCGGGCTGGCGGCGAGCGCGTGCATCGCGCGGAACAGGATGCGCCAGGCCTCGCGCACGGCCGGGCGGTCCAGCTTCAGGAACTCGGGCACGTCGAGGCCGGCCGAGAACATGCCGGGAGCGCCCGACAGGACGAGCGCGCGGGCTCCGGAGACGGTGCTGGCGTGGACCGCGTCGAAGAGCGCGGTGAGGAGCTCCGGGGAGAGGGCGTTCGCGGGCGGCCGCGCGAGGCGCAGCTCGGTGACCCCGTCGTGCTGGGTGGTCTCGATCATCGTCCCGGCAGCATAGCGCGCGAAACACCCGACGCGTTGCCGGTGGCGCGTCCGGAACGGTCGCGCGATGATGAACAGAGGACCCCACCGGAGGAGAGAGGATGGCGAACGGCAAGCGAGGCGGCGGAGATCGAGCTCTTCTGATCGGCACCCTGAAGGGGGGCTTCCTGCTGCGAGCCCGCTCGGGGCGCAGGCGCTGGGAGCTCCAGGGGCCGTTCCAGCTGGGCTCGAAGGTGCACGACTTCCGGCTCGACCCGCGCGACGGGAAGACCCTGGTCCTCACCGCCACGGGCGGTCACCTGGGCCCGACGATCTACCGCTCGACGAACGGCGGCCGCAAGTGGCGCGAGGCCTCCCTGCCGCCGCGCTTCGAGGCGCTCCCGGAGGGCAAGCGACGCGGGAAGCGCGACGCGACGCGCGGGCTCTCCGTGAAGGTCAACCTGTGGCTCACGCCGGGCGCAGCGGACGAGCGCGGCAGCTGGTACGTGGGGACGAGTCCGCAGGGCCTCTTTCGCAGCGAGGACGGCGGAGACACCTGGACCGGAGTCGCCGGCTGGAACGCCGGGAAGCACTGGGCGCGCTGGACCAGCGACGGTGAGAACGAGACGCCCGACGGCGCGTTCCTGCACTCGGTCTGCGTGGACCCGCGCGACGCGCGACACCTCTATCTCTCGCTCTCGATCGGCGGGACCTTCGAGTCCTGCGACGCCGGCGCGACCTGGAAGCCGCTGAACGCCGGCGTGGAGGCGGACTTCCTCCCGCCTGGAGAGCACGACTACGGCCAGGACCCGCACTGCGTGATCCTGCACCCGGGGGATCCCGATCGGCTCTACCAGCAGAACCACTGCGGGATCTACCGGCTCGACCGCGCGACGTCCTCGACCTGGAAGCGCATCGGCCGGCGCATGCCGAAGCGCGTCGGGGACATCGGCTTCCCGATCGTCGGGCACCCGACGGATCCCGACACCGTCTGGGTGTTCCCGATGGACGGCACGCGGGTCTGGCCGCGGACCAGTCCCGGCGGGAAGCCGGCGGTCTACCGGACCCGGGACGGCGGTCGGAGCTGGGAGCGCCAGGACGCGGGCCTCCCGCGCGAGCACGGCTGGTTCACGGTGCTGCGTCAGGCGATGGACGCGGACGAGAAGCCGAAGAACACCGGGCTCTACTTCGGGACGACCCAGGGCGAGGTCTGGGGCTCGACCGACGGAGGCGACTCCTGGACCTCGCTCTGCCGTCACCTGCCGAAGATCACCTCGGTGCGCTGCGCGAGGTTCGCGTGATCGTCCACGTCGGGAGCATCCTGCACGCCTACACGGACGGGCGATCCCGCGTCGAGGCGCAGGGGGAGACCGTGGCGGGCGTGCTCGACGCGCTCGAGCGCGCCTGCCCCGGCCTGCGCTTCCGGGTGGTGGACGAGCAGGGCGCGATCCGCCCGCACATTCGCATGTTCCTCGGCTCGCAGCCGGTGCGAGACCTTGAGACCTCCGTCGGAAGCGAGCGCGAGCTGCACATCCTGGGAGCCCTGAGCGGGGGCTGAGAGAGAGTCCGAGGAGGTCCTCCAGGGATGGGCCTCCGCGGTTGCGTCCACCCCTGCCTGCTGGCACCGTTCCGTGCATGCAGGGACTCGCAGGTGTGCTGCTCCTCGGGATCGCCGCGCAGTGGCTCGCCTGGAGGATGCGGATCCCGTCGATCCTCCTGCTCCTCCTGACGGGCTTCGCGGTCGGACCGTTCACGGGCTATCTGGATCCGCAGGAGATGCTGGGGGACGAGCTCCAGCACATCGTCGCGCTCGCGGTCGCCGTGATCCTGTTCGAGGGCGGCCTGACGCTGCACGTGCGCGAGCTGAAGGGCGCCGGTCGGGCGGCCACGAGCCTGATCGTGATCGGCCCCGTCCTGACCTTCGTCCTCGTCACCGGGCTCGCGCACTGGATCCTCGACTTCGCCTGGGAGCCGGCGATGCTGGTCGGCGCGATCCTCGTCGTCACCGGGCCCACCGTCATCGGACCCCTGCTGCAGCACGTGCGCCCCACGGGAGCCGTCGGCAAGGTCGTGCGCTGGGAGGGCATCGTCACGGACCCCATCGGCGCGGTGATGGCGGTGCTCGTCTACGAGGCGTTCCTGCACGGCGAGCACGAGCGCGGGATCGCCTACCAGGGGCTCGCGCGGGCGGTCCTGGCCGGCGGGGGCTTCGGCGTGCTGACCGGACTCGTGACGGTCGTGCTGCTCAAGAAGAAGCTGATCCCCGACTTCCTGCACGCGCCGGTCGCGCTGGCGCTGGCCGTGGCGGGCTTCGTGGGCTCGAACCACATCCAGCACGAGTCGGGGCTCATCGCCGTCACGCTGATGGGCATCCTGCTCGCGAACCAGCGCAGGGTCGTGATCGAGCACATCGTCGAGTTCGAGGAGAACCTGCGCGTGATCCTCGTGTCGGCCCTGTTCATCCTGCTGGCGGCGAACGTGCCGCTGGAGGAGTTCCAGCGCGTGAACCTGCGCACCATCGGGTTCGTCGTCGCGCTCATCGTGGTGGCACGACCGGTGGTCGTGTTCCTCTCGACGATCGGGACCGGCCTCGACTGGAAGGAGAAGGCGTTCGTCTCGTGGATGGCGCCGCGCGGGATCGTGGCCGCCGCCGTGGCCTCGGTCTTCGCGAAGGAGCTGGCGGACGGGCCGCACCAGGAAGCCGCGGGTCAGCTCGTTCCCGTCGTCTTCCTCGTCATCATCGGGACGGTCCTCGTCTACGGCCTCACGGCTCGCCCGCTGGCGCGCAAGCTCGGGCTGTCGAAGGGCGTCCCGAACGGGGTCTTCTTCGTCGGAGCCCACGGCTGGGCGCGCTCCATCGCGGTCGGCCTGCGGGACGCTGGTATCGAGGTGCAGCTCTCCGACACGAACCACGGCAGCGTGCAGGCCTCGCGCATCGACGGGCTCACGGCGCACTACGGCAGCGTGCTCGCCGACGACTTCGAGCTGAAGATCCCGCTGGACGACATCGGGCACCTCCTGTGCCTGACGCACAACGACGAGGTGAACGCGCTCGCGTGCCTGCACTTCGCTCCGCTGCTCGGTCGCGGCCACGTGCACCAGCTCACTCCGGACGACGCCGGTCCCGGTGGCGAGGAGATCGCCGCGCACCTGCGCGGGCACGTGCTGTTCGACGAGGAGCTGCGCTTCTGGGACCTCGAGGCCCGCTTCCGCGACGGCGCCGTCGTGAAGACGACGCGCCTCAGCGAGGAGTTCGGGCTCGCCGAGTTCCGCTCGACCTACGACCAGCCCGGACGGCCGGTCGTTCCGCTGTTCTTCCTGCGCGCCGACGGTTCCGTCGACGTCGTGTCCGCCGACGAGGAAGAGAAGTGGGAGGCCGGGGACCGCGTCGTCGCCATCGTCGACGAGCCCGCGGCCGCCTGAGCGCTCACTTCTTCTTCGGGCGGAAGACCTGTACGACGTCCGGGTTGCCCTCGAGGTACGGGCCTTCCGCCAGCTCGATGCAGTAGGGGACGGCGGGGAAGACGGCGTCGAGGCACACGCGGATCGAGCCCGGCTTGCCGGGCAGGTTCACGACCAGGCTCTTCTCGACGATACCGGCGGTCTGCCGCGAGAGGATCGCGGTCGGGACCCCGGCGGCGAGGGAGGCGGAGCGCATCAGCTCGCCGAAGCCCGGCAGCATCTTGGGGCAGGCGAGCTCCATCGCCTCCGGCGTGACGTCGCGCGGCGCGGGGCCGGTGCCACCGGTCGTGCAGATCAGCCCACAGCCCTCGGTCGCGAACGACTGGATCGCCTCGACGATCCGCGGGACGTCGTCCGAGACGATGCGGCGTTCGTAGGTGCACTCCGTCGCGAGGTAGTCCCGCAGGGCCTCCTCGATCGCCGGTCCGGAGAGGTCTTCGTAGTCGCCGCGGCTGGCGCGGTCGGAGACGGTGACGATGCCGATCTTGGGGAGGTCGCTCATGAGAGGTGCGGAGTCGCGGTCCGAGGTCTGCGCGAGGCGCAGGAGTAGACGGCACCGGTGGGCGGTGGACAAGCCCTTCCCGGGCTCTCGGAGGCCCTCGAGACGGCCCACCGGGAAGGACCTTCCGGGTCCTCGATCCGTTTCCCAGATGCGCTCAACCGGCCGGGGGACGCGGTTCGAAGAGAGCCCTGCCACCCGATCGCATCCACGGCGGGTCGCGGCCTCTCCCCATCATGTCCGAGCAAGCCACCCAACTGGTCGAAGACGCCTTCGGGCGCATCGCCTCCAACGTCTCCATGCTGGTCGATCGCGAGATCGGCATCCGCGACGTCTCCGTCGAGAACAGCACGGCTCGCCCGGTCGGAGAGGAGGTGGTGCACATCTCCTTCAAGCTGCGCTTCCAGTACCCGGACGGAGAAGAGCGCTGGGGCTGCGTCCTCCTGCCGCTGCCGGACGCGCGCTCGCTCGCGCTCTACCTGATGATGTTCTCCGAGGACCAGGTCGGCGAGCAGCGCACGCTGGACGACCTCGACGCCGCCACGAAGGACGCGCTCATCGAGCTCGGGAACTTCTTCGGCGCCGCCGTCGACGAAGCCGTGAAGGTCGAGTTCCCGGACGTGTCCGTTCGCTCGGCGGGCTGCCAGGGCGTGCGTTCCGACGTCCGCCCGGCGTTCCCGCACGAGGAAGGCGACGAGCTGCTCGTGGCGAGCGCCCAGGCCCAGGTGCACGAGTGGCCGGAGTTCCGGCTGCTGGCGGCGTTCCCGCCGCTGAGCGCGGCCTAGCGAGTCTCACGCCAAAGGTCGCGAGGCCTGCGGCCGCTCGGGCCGGGACTCCGGGACCGTTGGCCCAGACCCGCTCCGCGCGACATCCGCTCGGGCCCCCTGCGTCTCGTCGGCCTCCTGTTCGACGAGTTCGATCGACTCGGCACGCGAGTACGGTCCGTGGCATACTGGGAATCGTCGACGAGCTTTCGCGAGCTTCTCATGAGCCGAGAAGAAACGGACCTTCCGCCGGATCTTGCCAGCCCTGACGTCTGGTCAGAGTTGTTGGAGGCCATGGGGCCAGCAAGTCTGCTCCTGATCGTCGAGCAGAGGCTGAGTTCCGCACTGCGACGTCGCTACTCCGCCGAGGACGTCCTGCAAGAGGCATTCCTGCTGGCTTGGCGTGATCACCACCGCCTGGAATGGAGAGGACTCTCCGCTTTTCGCCGTTGGTTTCTGACTGTTCTGGATCGACGGATACTCGACCTCGCCAAGTACGAGTCCGCCGGGAAGCGCACAGGTGTTCCGAGTGACGGTTCCCTCTCGGCGGAAAGCCCCGAAGAGCACGCGCTCTTTCTGTCCTCGACCACGCCAAGCCGCGTCTTGGCGCGACGTGAGGAAGCGGATCGGCTTCGCGCAGCGCTAGCGGCTTTGCCGAGCGACTTTCGTCAGGTGGCCGTACTTCGTCTGCTGGAGCGCTCGTCCGTAGAGGAAGTCGCAGAGGCTCTCTCGATCGGTGTTGCGGCCGTCAAGTACCGGATGAGTCGTGCCCTCGCCATTCTGCGCGAGCTCTTGGCGAGCGAACGAGACCTGACGCTCCGCTGAGAGCGCCCAGCGAACCGTGTCCACGGAGTTTCGAGACCAGTCGGACGCGCTGGACGAGGTTCGTGCCCTCCTCGGTCTGGGCCGCTCGGACTGGCACCCGACCTTTCCTGGGTTCCGTGTCCTTCGATTCCTCGGACGTGGGGGATTCGGGTCTGTCTGGCTGGCGGAGGACCTCGGCGAGGGCTCGAAGTTGGTCGCGATCAAGCTGTTGGACCCACCGCGATCCCAGGCGCAGCGGCGACGCATCGAACTCGAAGAGCGCGTCCTCTCCGAGCTGGATCACCCTCACGTCGTAGGTCTCCAGGGAGGGATCGACGCTTGCGGCACCCGAGCATTGGTCCTCGACTACGTCCCTGGCGGCACGCTTGCGCAGTGGATCGAGGCGGGAAGGGGCGGCACGGGGACAAGGGCCCAGGCGGCTCGAGACACGAGGGCACGGATTCGCTTCGCCTGCGAAGTCGGAGTCGGCGCAGCTCGCGGTTTGGGTGCGCTGCACGAGCAGGGCGTTCTCCATCGAGACGTCAAGCCGTCCAACGTCCTGCTGGCGGAGGAGCGCGTGGTTCTCGCGGACCTCGGTCTGGCGCGAACCGATGAGATTTCCGCTGGGTCCCGTTCCGGGGTCTTTCTGGGAACGCTCGCCTATGCCCCGCCCGAGGCTTGGGGTGGTCCGGAGCGCCGGGACGAGCGAGGCGATCTCTATTCTCTAGGCCTGACACTCCTGCACTGCGCGAGTCTCGAAGCTCCCCATCCCCACGAACTGCCTCGACTGCTCGAGGATCTAGAGCGCGGAGGAAGTCCCCTCGAGCGGTCCTTCGCGGGCGTCCTTCGTCGATGCCTCGCGACGAATCCGGATCGACGCTACGGCACGGCAGGGGAGCTCTCAGCCGACCTTCAGCGCATTCTCGACGGGAAACCGGTCCACGCTCCTGTCCTGCGGCCGAGGCGCGTCCGGTCCACGGAGTGGGTCTTCTTGGCTCTGCTCGCTCTCCTCGTGTGGTCGATGCTCCCAGGAGCTGGTGTGGATGCACACGCACGAGCCCGCGTCGAGGACCTTCTTCTCGCCGCAGTTCCACCTGTCCTCGTGGAGCGGGCTTGCGGTCTGTACTCCACGGGCATGCAGCCGGTGGAGTCTCCGGACTGCCTCGACGGAGCGCGGCTGGAGGAGGCCTACTCCGGGCTCCGTGACCTGGAGGATCCAGGACTGGATCCTCTCCTCGATGTGGTTTGCCACTTCCGGTCCAGCCTCGGTCGGACGATGCAGGCGAGTCGCGAATGGGCACTCCCGGAGTCCTGGCTCGCGGCCGTGGAGAGCGAGGACGGTGCGTGGACGGAGCTGCTCGCCGAGCTGAGCCCGGACGAGTGCTCCGCTCTTGGACTGGCTGCCCTGTATGCCGGGCGGTACGAGAGAGCACGGGCCATTTGGCGGTATGCCTTGGAGCTGGAGGACGGTCGGCTGGCATCCATCGGCACCCTCCTCGCGAGCCTTCTCTCGGGGGAGCTCGAAGACGGCGTCGTTTCCATGTCAGGGCCGGACCCGGACCAGGAGCATCTGCGTCTCGCCATCGGTGAGCAGGCTCTCCTGCAAGGGAACTTCGAACTCGCCAGCTCGCTTGTCGGGGAGATTCCCGCCGCGCGCGTTCCCGTGGTGGCTTCTCTTTGGGAGGGGACGATCGGATCCGACGATAGGAGCACGGCTGGTTTGCGTGGTTCCGCGAGACTGCGCGACTTGTTCCTCTTCTCCTTGGCGCAGCGAGCGCGTGGTGACCTCGTCGAAGCCCACGGTCTCCTCATGCGCGTAGCTCGGCGAGCAGTGTCCGACCGGGAATTCGAAGCGCTGGCGGCTCGCATCACGCGGCGGTTCTGGAGAGACCTCACGGAGTCGGAGCGCCAGGAGTTCCTGAAGCGCTGCGTGGAGCACGCCCCTGCGACAGACTCGCTCGCCGCGCTGTTGGCGACCACGGGGGCGCCGATCGAGGAGGAGGGGCTGGAGGAACTCCGTGAACCCGTCCCGGTGATCCTCGGGTTTTGGTTGAAGAGTTCGAGCCCAAGCGGCCTGGCTCTCTCTGGTGTTAGTGACGACAGCAGTCTCACTCGTCTCATCACCACCAAGGAGATCTTGTCCGTGTCCCATCAACTCCCTGCCCGGAATCAGGCCCCGTATCGACGACTTGCGGTTGTGTTCAGCCTCGGCGCGGATCGGCTGGGCCGTGGCTCAGTGTTCGGCGAGTCGACGCGGGCTCTCGCCCTCGCCGTGCTCGCGATGGGCGTCGTCGCGGAGTCTTCGTCTGCACAGAGCCTCGTGCGAACCCACTACGGTGAAGAGGCAGAAGCGTTCCAAGGGTCTCGCATCGCGGACATCGGAGACTGGAACCGGGACGGGAGTGGGGACTACCTCCTCTCCGCGACAGGAGGTTCTCTCGGCCGGGGGGTCATCCGAGCTCATTCCGGCCGTACGGGCCGTCTCCTGTTCGAACTCGCTGGGCACGACCCCGGTGACCTCTACGGGATCTCCGCCGCCGTCATGGACGACGTCGACGGCGATGGTCGGCCCGACCTCGTCGTCGGTGCCTCCGGCGGAGATGATCGCCCCGGCTATGTCGAGGTCCTGTCTGGAAGGACGGGCGTGGCGCCGATTCCGGAGAGGGCGGGGGTTCGGGGGTTGCACCCTGGGTTCCCATTCCGCCGGAATGCGCTCTACAGGGTCGACGGCGCCTTCTCGGGTGCTCGGTTCGGAGTCTCCGTAGCTGTTCACGACGATCTGGACGCCGACGGAGTCTCCGATCTGCTCGTTGGAGCGAGCGGTTCCTTCACGATTGGTCGCGGCTACGTGCAAGCCGTGTCGGGCGCAGATGGCAGCCTGATCGGTTCACCCATCCAGGGGCCACAGAACGGCTCACGCTATGGCATCTCCATCACGGTCATCGGCGACGTGGATGGCGGAGGACTCGACGACTTCGTCGTCGGGTCGAGCTTCAGCGCTGGCTACGTCGACGTGGTCTCGGCCGAGAGCCTGACGCGCATCCGCCAGATTCCGAGGCCGAGCGGGTCTGCCGAGGTCTTCGGAGAGCACGTGCAGTCCGTGCCCGACGCCGATGGCGATGGACACGAAGACGTGTTCGTCGTCTCTCGCGGCTACGGGTCCCTGATCGCGAGCGGGCACCTCTTCAGCGGTACCGGGACCTTCCCAGAGGTCTGGGGTGTGACAGGGGGCTCCGGGCACTACTGGGTCTCGGCGGAAGCTCGGGAGGACCTGGACTGCGACGGGATCCCGGATGTCCTGGTCGGTGCTGCTCAGGTCAACGCACCTGGGGGAGGATACGTCCGCGCCTTCTCCGGGGCCGATGGCGCGACCCTGTGGACCGTCGACGCCCTTGAAGTGGACGAGGCCTTCGGAACCGGACTTGCGGTCGTCGACGATCTGAACAGCGACGGCGCTGCCGACCTCGTCGTCGGGGCCTGGGGGAACGGGTTGGGCGGGACGAACGCGGGAGCTGCCTACGTCTACGCTCTTCCGGCGTGCGCGCCAGCGCCTCGGGAAGCGACCTCCGCGACGTGGTGGACCGGCGCTGGGCGAGCATCGACGACCTTGGAGCTGCTCGGCGAGGACTCGACTTCGAGCAGCTTGAGCTTCGAACTCTCGTCTGCGGAGCCGCGACCGCAGAGCAGGACCTATCTGTCTGTGGGACTCGCACGAGTTCCCGGAAGATGGGTGGGAGAGGCGCTCCTGCTCGTGGATCCGAGGCAGGCCTGGGTCGTCGAGAAGCGAATCCGGAGTGCCGAGGTCGAACGCTTCCTCGTCGATCTCCCGGAGACACTCACCACTCCTGGGCCGCTCTACGTTCAGGCGCTCACCACCTCCCCTGGAGGCGGAGCCGAGCTGAGCAACATGCTCGAGGTCTCGGTGGAGCGCTAGGCCACGGGGAGACGCACGCGCCTCCCCGCTAGCCGTCCGTCAGCACGCGCAGCTCCTCGAGCGGAGCGTCCGGACCGATCGCGAGGTTCGACGCGCCGGTCGCGAGGGTGCCCGCAGCGACGAGCTTCTCGAGCTCGAAGGTCTTCACCGTCCGGTCCGAGTAGAGCACGTTGACCACGCCCGGGTGGTTCATGCCGTCCGCGTTGTCGCAGGCGACCAGGGCCTCGAGCTCCGCGCCGCCGGAGGGGAACTTGGCGAGCGGAGCGCGCTCCGCGTCACGCGCGGCGTAGGCCGAGGAGTCGGCGGTCCAGGTCGAGGCGTCGGTCCAGTCGGTCCCGGGGTCCACGGGGCGTGCGTTCGGTCCCGTGCAGGTCAGGCGGGCGCGGTGCGCGGCGTCGTCGGGCCAGGTCCCGCTCGCGATCAGAGCGCCGAGAAAGGCGGGGCCGGAGCCGGTCGGGGCCCCGCCGTTCTCGTCCGCGTAGGCGCGCAGCCCGTCGTAGATCGTCTGCAGGTTCTCGCGGCAGGTGCGCACGTGCTCCTCGACGTCGTGGCGCGGACCGTCGTCCTGGGGCCGCGTCCACCAGAAGAGCGTCACCGCGAGGAGCGCGACGAGCACCGGGACCGCGACGCGCATCAGCGAGCGTCCAGCGTCTCGACCAGGAACGCCCAGCGGTCCGCCGCCTCCTCGATGCGCTTCTTCGTGGGCTTCCCGGCGCCGTGACCGGCGCGCGTCTCGATGCGGATCAGCACCGGATCGCTGCCGCGGTGCGCGTGCTGCAGCTCCGCCGCGAACTTGAAGCTGTGCGCCGGGACGACGCGGTCGTCGTGGTCCGCCGTGGTCACCATCGTCGCGGGATAAGCGGTCCCCCGCTCGAGGTTGTGCAGCGGCGAGTAGGCCAAGAGCGCCTCGAACTCCTCCGGGTCCTCGGAGGTCCCGTAGTCCCCGGCCCAGGCCCAGCCGATCGTGAACTGGTGGTAGCGTAGCATGTCCATGACCCCGACGGCGGGCAGCGCCGCGCCGAACAGGTCCGGTTCCTGGGTCATGGCCGCGCCGACCAGGAGGCCTCCGTTCGAGCCCCCGGCGATCGCGAGCTTGTCCGGGCGGGTGTAGCGGTTGTCGATCAGCCAGTGCGCCGCCGACAGGAAGTCGTCGAACACGTTCTGCTTCTTCAGCTTGGTGCCGGCCTCGTGCCAGGCCTCGCCGTACTCGCCGCCGCCGCGCAGGTTCGGGATCGCGAGGACGCCGCCGCGCTCGATCCAGACCAGGTTCGCGACGCTGAAGCTCGGGGTGAGCGAGATGTTGAACCCGCCGTACCCGTAGAGGTAGGTCGGGTTGGTGCCGTCCAGCTCGAGGTCCTTCGCGTGGGTCAGGAACATGGGCACGCGCGTGCCGTCCTTGCTCGTGAAGAAGACCTGCCGCGTGGTGTAGAGCGACGGGTCGAAGTCGACGTTCGGCTCGCGGAAGAGCGTGCTCTTGCCCGACTCGAGGTCGTAGCGGTAGATCGACGCCGGGCTCAGGTAGCTCGTGAAGGAGTAGAACGTGTCCGTGTCCGTCGCCTCTCCGCCGAAGCCGCTGACGGAGCCGATGCCGGGCAGCTCGATCTTGCGGTCGAGCGATCCGTCGAGGTGGTAGGAGAAGGCGCTCGACTTCGCGTCCTCGAGGTAGGTCAGGAGCAGACGGTTCCCGACGCGCGACACGCCCCGGAGCGCGTGGGGCGACTCGGGGATCAGCTCACGCCAGTTCTCGCGCGCCGGAGCGGCAATCGGAACCGCGAGGACGCGACCGCGCGGCGCGTCCAGGTTCGTGCGGATCCAGGCCGTCTCGCCGTCGTCTCCGACGTAGCCGTACTGGGCGTCGAAGCCGGTGGCGACCGGGATGCGCTCCGAGGTGGGGGAGACGGGGAACGGGGCGAGCCACAGCTCTCCCATGCGCGTGCGCGCGGACCGCGTCGAGAGGATCAGGTGCGTGCCGTTCTCGCTGACGGCGAAGCCCTGGCTCACGTTCGGGTCCTCCGGCGGCAGCTGCAGCACGCGGTCCTGCTCCTCCGAGGTCCCGAGCACGTGCAGGCAGATCTCCGGCGGGAGGTTCTTGGCCTGCAGCTCTTCGCCCTCCGCGACCGCGGGATAGCGCGTGTAGATCAGCCCCGTCTCGTCCGGCGTCCAGTCGAGCCCCCCGAACTTGTTGCGCCGCAGCACGTCGCCCGTGGGCTCGCCGGTCGCGACGTCGAGCACGTACCAGGTGCGCCAGTCGGAGCCTCCGTCGGACGTCGCGTAGGCCAAGAGGTCGCCGCTCTTGCTCGGGTTCCAGTTCGCGAGCGCGATCGTGTTGTCGTCCGAGAACTCGTTCGGATCGAGCAGGACGCGCGGTTCGGTCGAGCCGGCGTCCACGACCCACAGGACCGACTGATCCTGCAGGCCGTCGTTGCGCGTGAAGAACGTGCGCCCTCCGCGGCGGACCGGCGTCCCGAAGCGCTGGTAGTCCCACAGCTCCGTCAGTCGCTCCTCGAGCTCCTCGCGCTCGGGGATCGCGTCGAGGACGGACCGCGTCACGACGTTCTGGGCGTCGACCCAGACCTTCGTCTCGGCGGAGTCGGGGTCCTCCAGCCAGCGGTAGGGGTCCGCCACGCGGACGCCGTGGTAGACGTCCACGTGCTCGGAGCGCCGCGCCTCGGGGTACTCGAGGCTGGGGGTGCTCTGGCAGGCGGTGAGCGCGAGGAGGAACGCGGGCGCGAGGCCCTTCTGAACGGATCGCATGGGGACTCCTTCCGGATCGGGATCGGATCGAGAGAGGGGGCGGAGATTCTAGCTCGCTAGAATCCGAGGGCGAGCCGCCGACGGATCTCCTACAGCACACGAAGCCATGCTCGATCGCAGACAGTTTCTCGGGACCATGAGCCTCCCCGCCGCCGCCTCCTGCGGAGCGCTGCGCGCCGGGTCCACCGAGGCCGTGCTCGAGGAGGCCCGGCGCGCTGCCGGCGACGAGGACTTCTGGGCGACGATCGCGCGCGCCTTCACGGTCGACCGCAGCCTGGTGAACTTCAACAACGGCGGCGTCAGCCCCTCGCCGGCCTTCGTCCAGGAGGCGATGCGCGGACACCTGGAGGCCTCGAACGAGGCACCGGCCTACTCGATGTGGCGCGTGCTCGAGCCGCGGCGCGAGACGGTCCGGCAGCGTCTCGCGCAGTTCAACGGGGTCGATCCGGAGGAGATCGCGATCACGCGCAACGCGTCCGAGGGGCTGCAGATCTGCCAGCTGGGCTTCGATCTCCAGCCCGGCGACCAGGTCCTCACCACCACACAGGACTATCCGCGCATGCGCACGACCTTCCGTCAGCGCGAGCGCCGCGAGGGCATCGAGCTGGTGCAGTTCTCGCTGCCCGCGCCGGCCGAGGATCCGGCCGAGGTCGTGCGGCGGTTCGAGGAGCACATCACCGACCGCACGCGGCTGATCCTGGTCAGCCACATGGTGTACCTGAACGGGCAGGTGCTGCCCGTGCGCGAGGTCACGCAGCTCGGGCGCGAGCGCGGCATCCCGGTGATCGTCGACGGTGCACACGCCTTCGCGCACATGGACTTCCGCATCGCGGACCTGGACGTGGACTACTACGCGACCAGCCTGCACAAGTGGCTGTTCGCGCCGCACGGGACCGGGCTCCTCTACGTGCGACGCTCGAAGATCGAAGGGCTGTGGCCGCTGATGGCGGCGGACGAGAAGCAGTCCGGGGACATCCGCAAGTTCGAGGAGAT
>CAZDYS010000029.1:0-16106 GCA_964509445.1 uncultured Planctomycetaceae bacterium | reverse complement strand
TCTTGTCGAGGTCCGGCGCCGCCGATCCGGACCCGATGTACTTCTGGACCAGGTCGATGCGCGAGGCCGGCACGTAGACCGACACGTCGTCCGCGAACAGGAGGTGCAGGTGCTCCTCCTCGCCGCCCGAGCGCGTCATCTTCTCCAGGCCGACGAAGCGACCGACGCCGTGCACGGCGTGGACGACCAGGTCGCGCGTCTTCAGCTCGAAGAACGACTCGAGCGCGCGCACGTTGAGGTTGCGCTGCTTGCGCACGCGCTTGCGCGCACCGACGAGCCCCAAGAGTTCGCGGTGGTTGACGACGACGACGTGCGGGTGCCTCAGGCGGAAGCCGCGCGCCAGGGAACCGACGCGAACCTCGACCGCGTCGTCGACGAGCTCGCCGAAGCGCTGGGCCTCGGCCTCGCTCGAGCACAGGACGACCACGCGGCTGCCCTCCTCGGCCGCCTTCGCGAGCTCCGCGGGAGCGGCGCGCATGCCGAGCGCGAAGCCCTGCACGGAGCGCGTGTCGAAGTCGTGGGTCTTGCCCGGCAGGCTCTGCAGGTCGATGCGCCGCCAGTGGTCGAAGGTGCGGCGCAGCTCGATCAGCGCGCGCGCGTGGGCGCTGGACTGGATGCGCAGCCCCTCCGCCTGGTCCTCGATGCGCAGCGGCTCGATCGAGACCAGCGTGGTGGTCGGCGCCAGGAGCTGGATCGGCTGGATGCCCTTGCCGTCCTCGACGCCGCCGACGTCGGAGGCGATGCAGACGGTGACCTGCTTGTGCGTCTGGGTCGAGCGCTGGGACTCCGGGTCGAAGCTGCGCAGCGACTCGATCTCCTCGTCGAAGAGCTCGATGCGCAGCGGCTCGTCGGCCGCGTAGGAGAACACGTCGAGGATGTCGCCGCGCAGGCTGACCTCCCCCGGGCGCTCGGCGAGCGGCTGCCGCGTGTACCCGGCGGCGACGAGCCGCTCGAGCAGGTCCTCCACGTCGAGCTTCTGGTGCACCTGCAGGCCGACGAAGTCGTTCTCGAGGTCCTTCGGCGCGGGGATCGGCTGCAGGAGCGACAGGAGCGACGCGACGATCGTGCGCGGCCGGTGCTCCGGCGGCCCCGCGAAGAGCTGCGCGAGCTGCAGTCGCTTGCGCACGCTCTCCGGGTCCGCGTGCATGCCGGACTCCCCACGCTTGGCCGTGAACGACTCCCGCGCCGGGAAGTGCAGCACGTCGACGCCCAGCGCGCGCAGGTCGTCGGCGAAGAGCTCCGCCTCGCCCTCGGTCGAGCAGTTCACCAGCCAGGGGCCCTGCGCCGAGCGCGTGAGCTCCGCCAGGGCCAGCGCCTGGGACGAGCCCCACAGGCTGCCGACGTGGACGTGGTCCTCGCGCTCCACCAGCTCGCGCAGGCGCGTGAAGTTCGGGCTGTCCGCGAGGACGCCGGCGAACAGCGGCTCGGAGTCTTGCGGGCTCATCGCGAGGGCCCGTACGGAGTTCGGAGCGCGATCATGAGCCGCGCATCCTAGCAGGCGGACGCGCGCCCCGAGCCGGTCAGCTGGAGGCGTCCGCGTCCGGGCTCAGCACCAGGAGCGCCTCGTGCGCCGCCCAGCGCTCCGCCTCCTTGCGCGTGCGCCCCCAGGCCGAGGGGAAGCGGCGCTCTCCGATCGAAGCGGCGACCAGGAAGGCCTTCGCGTGCGCGTCCCCGCGCTCCTCGAGCAGCTCGTAGCTCGGCGGCACGCCGGTCTCGAGCTGCGCGACCCGCTGCAGCTCCTGCTTCGGGTTCTGCGCCTCCGCGAAGGACTGGCGTCGCGACAGCGGTCCGGACAGCGTCGCGAGCACGAACGTACGCGCCGCCGTCAGGCCCGCGTCGAGGTAGACCGCGCCGAGGACCGCCTCGAACAGGTTCGCGAGCACGGACCGCGGCAGCTGCCGATCGCGCATGCCGTGCCCGAGGCGCGCCTCGTCCTCGAGCCCGAGATCGCGCGCGGCCCCGGCCAGCACCTCGCGCGAGACGATCCACGCCTTGCGCTCGGTCATCTCGCCCTCGGACAGCTCCGGCGTCCGCCGGTACAGCTCCTCGGCGACGATCACGTCGAGCACCGCGTCCCCGAGGAACTCGAGGCGCTCGTTGTTCTCGCTCTTCCCCGTCGAGGCGTGGGTCAGCGCGAGCACGTGCAGGGACGGATCCTCGAACTCGTGCGTGGGGGGGGACACGCAAGGGAGTCTAGCAGGGCCCGGAGCCGGCCCGCCGGGAAGAACCGCGCGGCCTGGCGCGTCTCGGGGCCCCTGGCTCGGCGGGTCGGGCGAGAAGCCGGTCGATCACCGACGCTCGAGGAGCGAGCGCAGGCTCGCGCCCGGGACGCGGCTGGTCTCGTCGCGCGAGTGGTAGACGTGGCAGGTCAGGCAGCTCGCGTCGGCGCCCGTCTCGAAGTGGCAGGAGGCGCAGCTCTCCTTGTCGATCGCGTCGAAGCTCGGCGTCCACACGGTGGGGTCCGGCTCGAGGAAGTTCGCGAGGAAGTCGGGCGTGTCCTGGGCCAGCACGTGGCACGAGAGGCACGCGTTGTCCGAGGCGGACGCGAAGTGCGCGACGTGGGAGAAGCGCTCGAGTCCGCGGTCGCCGTTCGAGGGGGGCGTCTCGGTCCAGGCCAGGGCGCGGCCGCCCTGCTCGGTCGGCAGGTCCGCGTGGCACTTGCCGCAGCGGCCGACCGCGTCCGGGCGCGTCAGCTCCTCCCACAGGTCGGGCTCGCTGGCGTGGCGTTCGCCCGCGTGGTCGATCCAGGCGCGCAGGAACGCGTCCGCGTGTCCCGACGGACGGTAGCGCACGACGAAGTCGAGCTCCGACAGGAACCAGCCGCCGGTCGCGACCCAGCGCTCGTGCCGCTCGTCGATCGCGAGGTCCGGCTCCTCGTCCGGAGGCGTCGCGTCCGTCTCGATCGTCTCGCCGTTCGCGCGGCGCTCCAGCTCGTCCTCGAGTCCCGGGAGCCACGCGCGCGTCACGTGCTCGACCAGGTCTTCCGGGAGCCGGTGCAGGAGGTCGGTGCCGCGGCTCCGGCGCGTCGCGAACCCGGGCGGATCCGCCAGGCCGAGGCGCGCGAGCACCGCCGCGTGTCCATCGCGACCCAGCTCGGCGAACAGCTCCTTGATCGCCCAGGCGACGCGCGCGACGGCCTCCAGCTCCTGGTCCGTCGCGTCCGCGAGGTCCAGGAGGTCGAGGGAGCGCAGGGTCTCCAGGTCTCGGGCGACCGTCGCGTCCCCGGCCAACAGCTGGGCGAGGAACGGCGTCAGCGGCGCCTCGGTGATCATCGAGTCGGCCGTCCAGCGTCCGATGCCGACCTCGCGCTCCTGCAGCGTGAAGGTGTCGAGCGCCGGCAGGGACAGCACCGCGAGGCCCGCGCCCTCGACCTGTCCCGGCCCGAGCACGTCCTCGTCGTGGCAGGAGGCGCAGGAGACGTCGTAGCCGACGACCGGCATGTGGCGGCCCGCGTCGTCCAGCTGGTGGCAGCTCGTGCAGGCGTCGGGAGCTCCGCTCTCGCTCTCCAGGAAGTAGCGCTCGAGGTGCGCGACGTGGTCGAACCCGACGTTGGTCTTGCGGCGCTGCGGGTAGCTGGTGAAGGCCGGGTGGTCGGCGAAGCTCGCGAACCGCTCCGCGTGGCACACCTGGCAGCGCGTGTCGTCGAGGGCGGTCAGCACGTTGTCGCGGCTGCCGTGCTCGACGTGACAGGTGGCGCACTCGACGCGCTCGAGGCCGCCGCCCGGCAGCGCGCTCGGCGCCGCTCCCGCGACCAGCTCTCCCCAGCCGTGCGGATTCGTCGCGTGCTCGAACGCGTGGCACTCGTTGCACAGCGCGGTCTGCCGACGGTCGAGCTCCGTCACGCCCCAGCCGTGGTGCAGGCCCTGGACGGCGTCGTTCGACTCGGCGTGGCAGGCGCCGCAGTCGTCGAGCAGCGCCGCGTGGTTCGAGGTCAGCCCGCCGGGGACCGCGATCTGGTCCTTCCAGGGCGAGAACAGGAGGAGCGTCACGGCCGCGACCGACGCGACTCCGCTCAGGAACCCGATTCCGCGCGTGGCTCCGGCTTCGATCACGAGGGCTCTCCCTTCCCGAGGAACAGGTGGGCGAGCAGGCCGTGCAGGTGCACGAACGCGCCGTGGAGCACGCTCAGTCCGACCAGGGCTCCGAGCAACGCGGCGTGCAGGCGCAGCCACTGCGCGCAGCGCTTCTTGCGCGCCTCGCGTCGTGCGCGGATGTAGACGCTCTCGCCGTGGTCGCTCCAGCGGCCTCCGTCGCGCGCGCTCGCGAGCCCGAGCCCGAAGGCCCAGCTCAAGGTCGCCGCCACGAAGGTCAGGAACAGGAGCGTCTCCACCCAGCCCGTGGGCCAGGCGAGGTCGACGTGGAGAAGGACGGCCGTCAGCAGGAGTCCCTGCAACAGGCCCTGGCGACGCAGCCGCCGCTCGAGCGCGTCGAGCTCGCGGACCGGGCGCCACCACAGTGCGGCCAGGACCGCGACCAGCGTCCACGCGATCCAGCCGGTGACGAAGGTCGGGCGGTAGAGGGTCGCGCTCAGGGTGCTCGAGAGGAGTGCCGCGACCAGCAGCGCGAGCAGACCGCCTCCGACGAGCAGCAGCGTCAGCTGACGCTCCGAGAGGCCCTTGCGTCCCCGCGGCGACGGGTCTCGTCCCTCCGGGGCGGATCGCGGCGGCGGAGCCTCCCGCCGCTCCAGGCCGTCGGGCGTTCCGAGCGACGTCTCCATGCTCGGCTCCTCTCCGGATGGCGCCGCGTTCAGCGGGCCGGCTCCCCGACGAACGCGTCTTCCTTCGGCAGGAGCGGCTCCAGCTCACCGAGCCGCGGCAGCGCGTCGCTCTCCTGGAACATCGTCGCACAGTTGGCGATCTCGGCGAGCACGGCGCCCGCGTCCACGCCGGCCGTCAGCTCGAGCTTCCCGGCCGCGTCGAGCACGACCATGATCTCCTTCGCGCCGAGGAGCTCCTGCACGCCTTCGAGCGTCGCGATCGCCTTCTCGGCGCGCGCCACGGAGGAGGTGGCCAGCGTGCCGCCCTCCTGCGCCGTCTGCAGCGCACGCAGCGCGAAGGACAGCTCGAGCATCTGCCCGATCACGAAGAACTCGCCGCGCTCGGCGACGGTCGTGACCGCGTTCGTCTTCCCCTGGGAGCGCACGAAGTTGTGGCGCACCTCGCCCTGGGACCAGGCCACCATCTCGAAGCCCTCGCCCGTGGGGTGGCCGGCCTCGATCAGCTCCTCGTCCGTGATCGCGTGGCACACGAAGCACTGCTCGACGAGCGCGTGCGTCTCGCGCGGCCGCACCATGCCGGCCTCGTCGCAGGACTTCACGCGCTGCGCGCGGTGCTCGTCCGTCTCGCTCGCGGCGGTCGCGTCGGCGCCGCCGAAGTCCGCGTGCGGGTCGAGCCAGTCGCGCGCGCCGCCGTGGCAGGACTCGCAGGACACACCCGCGACCGCCTTGGTCTTCGCCTCGTCCCCGGTGACCGTGTAGTGGCAGCTCGTGCAGCGCGCGTCGTTCTTGAGCCGACGGATCCCGAGCGCGCGCGCGATCGCCTGGGCTTCCTTGTTCCGCGTCAGCAGCTTGCTCCCCGTCTGGTGCGTGGAGGCCTGCCAGGTCTCGAACTCCTCCACGTGGCACTCGGCACAGCTCGCGGGCCCGAGCACCGTGGTCACGTCCCGCGCGGCTCCCGGGGCTTCGCCGGCGCGATGCGCGGCGAGCGCCGTGCCTCCGAGCGCGACCGCGAGGACGCACAGGAGGCGAGGAAGGAGCGGCCGAGGGGCCGGAGTCAGGCGGTGCGGGGACATGAAGCGGAGGGGGGAGATGTCGCGGCTTGTTTTAGGTCACCGCGAAGTTTTTTCTCGGGGTCGCCGTCGAGAACAGCGCACCCGAACCTTCGGGTCGGTCGGGGAGCTGGTCTCGCTTGACCGGTCTCGCATGAATCGGGGGCGGGAAGGGCCTGCTGGCGCATGGTACTCGCGGCGGGGGGCTCCGGGAGCCCCTCGCAGCGGGGTCGGGTCGAGATCAGAGCTTCAACAGGAGCTCCGTCCGTAAACCGTGCTCGGGCCCCGTGGTTTCGCGGCCCGTGGCGAAGGCGTCGAGGCGCACGATCCAGCGGCGGCCCACCGCGTGCTGGTAGCGCAGCCCGAGCCCGAGAGCGTCCGGAGCCTCCTTCTCGGCCCGTCCGCCGACCTCCAGGATCAGCTGACGCCGGTGCTCGGGATCCCCGAGGAAGCTCTGGTAGCCGAGCGCTCCGCCGACCGAGCTCTGGGCGCCGTTCCCGAGCGCTGCCGGGAAGCTGCCGACCCCGACCGCGGCGAACAGGACTCCCGTGCGCCCGAGGGGGCCGCCGGTCTCCGGTCCGCGCAGGGCCGAGCTGAACTGGTCGATGCCGACGAAGGTGTTCGCGTACCACAGGTCGTCCGAGTGGACGCGGTTCCGGGAGAGCTCCGCGAACAAGAGGCCTCCTCGGCCCGTTGCGGCGGTCTCCTCCTCCAGCGGCTGCGACGTGAGCGCGCGGAAGGTCGTGTTCCAGTGTCCCAGGCGCTGCACGGCACCGATGCCGCAGAAGAGCGCGTCGCTGTCGTTCGAGCCGTTCAGGAACAAGAGGTCGAAGGACAGGCTGGAGGTCGGGAAGTCGCCCTCCCCGGTCAGGCCGACGAGGAACGCGTCCTCGTCCTCGATGTTGTCGCCGCGATGCAGCTCGTCCCAGGCGAACAGCGCCGTCCACCGGACGTTGGACCCCCCGTCGGCGAGAACGGAGTTGCGGGTCAATCCCAGGACGTCGATGCGGTCGTTCACCAGCAGGCCGTCCTGCAGCGTGATCTGCTGGCGTCCGACGGAGAACCCGATGTCGAGCTCGCCCTCGTCGCCCGGGTCGAGCCCCGGGAACAGCTCTCCGAAGTCGCCCTCGAAGAAGAAGGTCTCGACGTTGGCGTTCAGCTCGTCCTCGAAGCCGTCGCCCAGGGGACCGTCCGAGGGCTCGAACACGTAGCGCGTGAACCGTCCCTCGTCGTCCAGCGGTCGCAGCCCGATCAGGATGCGCTCGGTGCCCGAGAGCTGCAGGTTCCCGAACAGGTCGAGTCGCGTCGCGAGCTCCGTGGTCTCCTCGCCGCCGACCTCGACCTTGCCGATCCCCGTCCGCCACTGGCCGAAGACCGTGAAGGACGGCTGCCAGGTCGCGCCGGTGAACAGGTGGATGGGATCGTCGAGCTTGCCGCTCGAGAGGAACGCGTTGCCGAGCTCGAACGGCGGAGCGGTGCGCTCCGGGACCAGGTCCGTGCGCAGCGGGATGACCTCCTCCGAGAGCGCGCTCGAGTCCTGGGCGGCGAGCGAGACTCCGGTCGAGGCCAGCGCGAGAGCGAGGAGAGGGAGGCGGCTCATTCGTCCTCGACCAGCGGAAGCGTCGCTTCCCACAGCACGCGATGCCCCTTCAACACGCCGTCCGCCACGTCGCGCGCGCTCATGCCGTAGTCGAAGCCGACCGCGTGGATCGCGTCGACGAGGTTGACCGGCACCATCCCCGCAACGAGCTCCACCCGGGCCGCGTAGGGGCCGTTCCCGGTCAGCGCGTCGCCGTCGACGCGGTAGCGAGCGGTGCGGACGCCGCCGGGCTCGATGCCCTTGCGGTGGATCCGCGAGGCCTCGGGGCGCCCGGTGAGGATGTTCGAGCGCGTTGCCGGCCGCAGGAACGGCAGCGGGTCCAGGGAGTAGTTGATTGCGAGGACCTGCTCACGCTCGCCGCCGCGCTCGTTGCGCGTCAGGAAGCGCGACTGCAGCGTGAACAGCTGCTCGTCGAGGTCCGCCTTGCCGTCGTGCACGTACTTGCTGTGCAGGTCGCGCAGGTCGCCGTTGGGGTCGAAGTCGCCGGAACGGAACACGACCTCGCCGTCCGCGTCGGTCACCGTCACGCGCAGGAACACGAGTCGCTCGGCGATGAAGCCGGTGGGGACGTTGTGCCCGTCGGTGCCGTTCTTCACCTCGACCGCGAAGGCGAGCCCGTCCTCGTCGGCGCGCTCGACGCGCAGCTCACCGAGCTGGTAGCCGCGCTTGAGGAGCTGCGTCCCCTGGTCGTAGGCCTCGGCCAGGTGGGCGAGCTGCTCGTCGATCAGCTCGCGGGCCTCGTAGCGATCGTCCGGCCACTCCCAGCGTTCCGGGAACACCGCGTCGTCTCCGACCTCGTCCTCGAACGCGTCCGTTCCCCAGCCCGCGTCGACGTCGAAGCTCAGCCACTCCTCCATCGTGGCGAGCTCCTTCGCGTCCGGGTTGTGGGGGAAGAGTCCCGGGTGCACGACCGAGTAGTCCGGTCCGGCGAAGGTGTGGTTGGAGCGCTTGCGCTCCGCGGTGGGCTCGCCGCCGACGACGGCCGCGGGGCCGGTCGCGTAGCCGGACGCCACGCCGGGCTCGAGTCCCATGTGGCAGTCCTGGCAGGACTCGCCGCGGTCGGCCGCGGGCGAGTGCTTGTACTCGGAGAAGGCCTCCTCGAGCCGGAAGCCGTTGCTCAGCGTCACGTCGTGGCAGGAGCCGCAGAAGCCGGGCTGGGTGAGCGGCTCGAAGAACGAGGCCTCGGCGTGAATGCGCCGACCGCGGGCGCCCGGTTCGGTGACCACCGGGCCGAAGGTGTCCGGGGACTCGAGCACGCGCGCGAGCTCGTCGCCCTCCCGCGGACCGTAGACGGTCGCGAACAGGTCCCCTTCCTCCAGCGGAGTGCGACCGGAGTTCTTGCCGAAGGACGCGCTCTGGCGGTGACAGACGACGCACGTCACGCCCTCGAGCGAGACCTCCGCGCGCTCGGAGTTCGGTCCGAAGAGCGGCTCCCCGAGCGCCATGCCCACGGGCGTGTGACAGCGGATGCAGAAGTCTCCGAAGGTGCCGTTGGAGTCCTTCAGCAGCGTGCCGTGCATCGCGTTGAACACGGGAGACAGCTGCGCATAGGCGTGCGGCGACGCGGCCCACTCGCGGTAGTGGTCCGGGTGACAGGACTTGCACTGGGCGGCGGAGGGGTAGCGGTTCTCCGCATAGAGGCGCGCGTGCTCGTCGTCGGCGCTGGGCTCCGCGACCAGGTCGCTGGTCCCGGCCGGGCGGCTCTCGAGCAGCGCGCACCCGAGGAGGGGCGCAGCCAGGGCCAGGAGCACGATCTGAGGGCGAGGAAGGTGCATGGGTGCGTCTTCAATCGGACGCTCTACAGGATCCCTGGAGCCGTTCCTTCTTGGGGCCTCGACCCCGTGGTTTTTGGCCCAACTCGTCGAGTCGCCGGCTCGTACAGCGCGGCTCCAGGTACCCTGGAACATGGCCGAGGAAGGTGAAGGGAAGATGAGCGACCTCCAATCGAACGACCGCGAGCGAGCCGGCGCCCTGGGCCTGAGAGGCCTCCTCGGGACCGCCGTGGGAATCGGCCTGGTCCTCCTCGTGCCGCTCCTCGCGATGCAATGGACCGACGAGGTGCGCTGGGAGGCCAGCGACTTCCTCGTGGCGGGGGGGCTCCTGGCCGCGGCGGCGGCCGCCTATCGCCTGGTCCTGGGCGCCTCCCGCGCCCGCGGCTCCCGGGCCGCCCGCGTCGGGGTGGGCCTCCTGGTGCTCGGCGCGCTGCTCCTGGTCTGGACGAACCTCGCGGTGGGCCTGATCGGGGACGAGCACCACGAGGCCAACCTCCTCTACCTCGCGGTACTCGCGACGCTCGTCCTGGGCGGGCTGCGCGCCCGCGGACGGGCGGATCGCCTGGCCGCGACGGCGTTCCTCGCGGTCGGCCTCCTGGCCGGGATCGTCGTGCTGGCGATCGCGCTCGACTGGGGAGGGCCGCGCGGTGGTGCCCCGGAGCTCCTGCTCCTGCACGGTCCCTTCCTCGCGATCTTCGCCGCCGCCGGTCTGTTGCTGGCGCGCGGGGCGGCCGCCTCGCCGGACCCGGCGTGAGCGAGCACGACGAAGGCTACCGGCCGCGCGAGCACGACCACCTGGTCGAGCCGCTCTTCGGCGGGTTGGGGGAGCGGACGCAGAGGGAGGAGGCCCGCGAACCGACCGCCGTCCCGGAGGCCGAGGCGGAGCCGATCCCCGCTCCGAGGGCCGGCCTCCTGCGCCGTCTCTTGGCGCGCTTTCGTCAGGGCTGAGCCCGCGGCGCGGTCGCGACCGCGCGATTCCGGAGTTTCTCGACGAATTCCGCGAGGGATCGCGCCTGGAACGGACACCAACCTCCGTCCCGTTCCCCTCGACCCCGCGCCATGACCGAATCCGTCGTCACCGCTCGCTCCCTCGTCCGTCGCTATGGCGACACCGTCGCGCTCGACGGGCTCGACCTGGAGGTCCGCCGCGGCGAGTGCCTCGGCCTGCTCGGTCCCAACGGCGCAGGCAAGTCGACCACGCTGCGCATCCTGTCGACGCTGCTCGCCCCGACCTCCGGAGAGGTGCGCGTGCTGGGGCTCGATCCCGTCCGGGAGGGCGACCGGCTGCGTGCGCGCATCGGCGTGGTGCCCCAGGAGCTGGCCGTCTACGAGCGGCTCTCCGCGCGAGAGAACCTGCGCTTCTTCGCGGACCTGTACGGGGACGCGGCCGACCGGCGTGAAGAGGTCGAGCGGCTGCTGGAGTGGACCGGACTCGCGGACCGCGCGGACGAGCTCGTGAAGGGCTTCTCGGGCGGGATGAAGCGGCGCCTGAACGTCGCCGCGGCGCTCGTGCACCGGCCCGAGCTCGTGTTCCTCGACGAGCCGACCGTCGGGGTGGACCCGCAGTCGCGCAACCGGATCTACGAGATGGTCGAGTCCCTGCGCGAGCGCGGGATGACGACCATCTACACCAGTCACCAGCTCGGCGAGGTCGAGCGGCTGTGCGATCGCATCGTGATCCTCGACGGCGGCAAGAACGTCGCGGGCGGATCGCTCCGCGAGCTCCAGGAACACCCGGACGTACGCCGCGGAGGGGCGGCGCGCCTGTGCTTCGCGGACGTCGACGCGGCCCGCGCAGCAGCGGAGCGCCTGTCCTCGTTCGCGTTCGAGCTGGAGGAGGAGCGACCGGACCTCGAGCAGGTCTTCCTCGACCTGACCGGCCACGCGCTGCGTGACGAGGTGGCGTCGTGAGGGTCTGGGCGCTGTTCGCGAAGGACCTGCGGATCTACCTGCGGGACCGGGTGGGCCTGGTCTTGAGCCTCGGGCTGCCGGTGGTGCTCGCGCTGATCTTCGGCGCCGCCATGGGAGCGATGGGCGGCGGGGGCGGCGGCATGGGACGCGCGACGCTCCTCGTGCAGGACGAGGACGGGAGCGAGGCCTCGCGCGAGCTGCTGCGCGAGCTCCAGGCCGCGAGCGGGCTGCGCATCCGTGTGCGCGCGTCCACGTCCGAGGGGGGGACGCCGCTGCGGGACGACATCGCGGACGGCGACGGACCGGCGGGACTGTGGATCCCGGCGGGCTACGGTGCGGATCCCGCGGACCACGGGCTGCGGCTCTTCCGCGACCCCGGCCGCGCGATCGAGCAGCAGGTCATCGCCGGCAACCTGATGCCCGTCCTCATGAGCACCTCCGGGGAGCTCCTGGGGGAACGGATGACGGACAACATGCTCGACTGGGTCGAGTTCCCCGAGCCCGGTCGCGATCGCGCCCAGTCCGTGCTCGACGAGTCGCGCGCGCGGATGGACGCGCTCATGGACACGCTCGAGGCCGAGGGCGTGTTCGAGGACGTCGCCTCGGAGACGCCCTCCGCCGGCGAAACCGATGAGGGTGGTCCCGCGTCCTTCGACTTCTCCGACACGCTGGTCGACGTGCTCGGGCTCGAGGTCGAGGACGTCGCCGGGCCGGACCGCGACGACCTGCAGCGCATCGGTCAGCAGACCCAGGCGATCGCGGGCATCGCGGTGATGATGCTGCTCTTCGGGCTCGTCGCCTGCGGCGGCACGCTCCTCGAGGAGGAGGCACAGGGAACGCTCGACCGCCTGCGACTGACTCCGGGAACCGCGAACACGGTGCTGAACGCCAAACTCCTGTTCGCGTTCGTGCTCGGCCTCGTGCAGCTCGGCCTCCTGTTCGTCGTCACGCGTCAGATCTTTGACATCCCGATCTTCCGGGACCCGCTCGCGCTCTTCGTGCACAGCGCGGCCGTCGCCTTCGCGGCCACGGGCTTCGGCGTCCTGTTCGCGGTGCTGTGCCGCTCACGTACACAGCTCGAGGGCCTCTCGACGATCACGATCCTCACCATGAGCGCCTTCGGCGGGAGCTGGTGGCCGCTCTCCATGACGCCGGATTGGTACCAGAAGCTCGCTCACCTGACGCTGACCGCCTGGGCGATGGACGGCTACCAGGCGCTGTTCTGGTTCGGGAAGGGCCTGCCGGACATCTGGCTCGAGCTGGTCGTGCTCACCGCCATCGGGCTGGTCACGAGCCTCGCCGCGCGAGCGCTCTGGAGCAGGAGACTACGCGTAGCGTGACTCAGCGGCGGCCCAGGCCGTAGGCGAGCCGCTTGCCCGTCAACCGCTCGTACTCGTCCTGGGCGAAGCGATCGGTCATGCCCGCGATGTAGTCGCACACCGCACGCTCGCGACCCACTTCCTCGGTCCAGCGCTGGTACCAGGGGGTGAGCTCGCTCGGCTTCTCGACGTAGAGCGCGAACAGCGCCTCCAGCACCTCGGCCGCGTGCTCGGTGAGCTCGTGGAGCTGCGGCCGGCGGTAGAAGTGGCTGTAGAGGAACTTGTTGAGCTCCGCCACCTCGCGGTCGATCGGCGGGCTGTGCACGACCAGCGTGCGATCGTGCGCCTTGACCTCGGCGGGGGACGCCGGCCCGAGCTCCGCGAGGGTCCTGGCGGTCGTCGCGATCAGGTCGTTGATCGAGATCTTGATCACCTCGTTCGCGATCCGCTTCCAGCGCAGGACCCGGTCGGGCGTGGCGGCGAGGAAGCCCGGGTGACGCAGCTCGACCGCCTCCTTCGCGCCCTGCCAGATCGCCACGCGGTCGATCTCCTCCTCGGTGAACACCGCCGAGCGCAGACCGTCCTCGATGTCGTGCACGTGGTAGGCGGTCGAGTCGGCGAGGTCCACGACCTGGGCCTCGAGGCACGGCCGCTTCGGACGCGGACGGAACTCGGCCGGCCAGTCGGCCTCGCCCTCGTGCTTGAGCAGCGACTCGCGCACCTCGCGCGTCAGGTTCAGTCCGCGGTAGTCGGGGCTGCGCCGCTCGAGCTGGTCGATCACGCGCAGCACCTGCGCGTTGTGGCGGAAGCCGCCGTGCTCCTTCATCAGGCCGTCGAGCGCGACCTCACCGCGGTGCCCGAAGGGCGGGTGCCCGATGTCGTGGGCGAGCGCGATCGCCTCGCACAGGGGCTCGTTCAGGTGCAGCGCACTCCCCACGCTGCGCGCGACCTGGGCGACCTCGAGGCTGTGGGAGAGGCGGGTGCGGTAGTGGTCGCCCTCCCAGTTGACGAACACCTGCGTCTTGTACATCAGCCGCCGGAACGCGGTGGAGTGCACGATGCGATCCCGGTCGCGTTCCCAGGCGGTCCGCAGGTCGTCCTCCTCCTCGTGGTGGCGGCGCCCGGCCGACGCGGAGCTGCGCATCGCCCAGGCGGCGAGGTGCTCGTTCTCGAGCGCCTCCTTGCTCGCGCGGTCGAAGAGTCGGGGGGAGGGGGACACGCTCGGCATTCTGGCGCGTCCGCGGTCCCGGTTCTAGCGCACTCCGCCGTCCCCGAGGTCCGGCAGCTCGTCCGAGAGGTCGGGGATCGGGATCACGTGCAGCTCGTCGGTGGTCGCGTCGTCCCAACCGGTCGGCGCGGTGCGCTTGTTGAACGGCACGGAGACCGAGCCCGTGTCGCCGAACACGTGCAGCGTGGACTGGTTCAGGTCCGTCCCCGCGATCGAGAGCCGCAGGGACCTGCCCTGCAGGTTGCGCAGCTCGCGCGCGGGGATCGAGGCCGTCCAGCGCTTGCGGTCGGCGTCCGGGTCGCTCGTGGTCAGCGGCGGGAGGAAGCCCAGGGCGGGGGTCGTGGCGACGAGCTCCGCGGTCTCCATGGGCTCCGAGAACACGATCTCGAGGACGAGGTCGCGCGGCCCGCCGAGCAGCGGACGCGCGAAGGTCAGACCGAAGTCGAGCGTCCCACCGGTCGCGTCGAAGGTCCAGCTCCCCTCGTAGAGGAGGGCACCGCCGAGCGAGGCGCGCACCCCTCGCACGTAGGGGCGGAAGTTGTCGACCACCGTCTCGAAGGTGCGCTCGGTCTCCTGCTCGAGGTCGCCGATCAGCGCGTGGACGAGGTAGCGGCCGTCGGGGAACTGCGCCTCGTGGATCTCGTCCGCGGCCAGGCCGTCGATGCCGTTCGGCTCCGTGGCGGTGCCGAGCTTCAGGCCCGTGCGCCAGGCCTGCCAGTTCAGGACGTCCGCCCCGCTCCCGGTCGTGCCGCGCGTGTTCGTGAGCTTGTAGGTCGCGAGCGACGTCCACTGCGTGTTGTCCGGACCGAAGCTGACCGTGTGCGCGCCGTTCGACACCAGGAGGCGCGGCACGAGCGCGTCGGCGTCGGGAACGGAAGGTCGCCAGGCGTCGTCGAACCGGAACAGCCGGTAGGGCTCCGCCGCGCTGCGGACGTCCGCACCGGGGGAGACTGCCTCGATCCAGTAGCCGAGGCTCGTGATGCCCTGATTCCAGTACAGGCTGCTGGTCTGGCGGTCCGTCGCCTCCAGCAGGAGGTCGACGATGCCGAAGGGGAACTCGCGCACGACTGCGTTGTCGGTCGCGAGCACGATCTCGAAGATCGCGCCGTCCTCGTTCGCGTCCTGCATGTCGGCCGGCAGGAGCTGCGGATCCCGGTCCGCGGGGTCCGTGAAGAGGAGCAGCGGGTGGCGCATGTTTCCGCGCCCGAGCTCGTAGCCGTTCGTCCCCGCCACGATGTCCGCGAAGCGGTTGATCTGGACGTGGTCCTGGTTCGGCTGGAAGAAGTAGCTGTTGGAGACGACGCCGACCACGTCGCCCGCGGCGATCGTGTCGCCGACCAGCCAGGGGTCGAGCAGGACGTGTTGGTAGGAGTCGAAGCCGCCTCCCTGGAGCGCGTCGACGCGCACGACCAGGGTTCCTCCCGCATCGACCGGGTCGACGTACTCGACCGTCCCGCCGCGCATCGCGACGACGGTCGCGAGGCTGCCGCGGAGGTCGACGCCCTCGTGGAGGTAGGGGAGGAAGTGGAACGGCTGCTGGAAGCCGTGCAGCACGTCGTGGCTGCCGTCCTGCATCGGCCAGGTCTGGGCCGAGGGGGCCGTCGCGGAGAGCGCGAGGGCTCCCGCGGAGAGCAAGAGGCGCAGTCCTCTCAGCGCGTCCATGCGACGACCTCCCTTCGGCCGGACAGCTCGATCGACCAGCGTCGCTCCCGCACCGTCAGGCTCGCGGCGGCGAGGTCCGGCCGACGCTCGATCTCCACCCGCTCGAGGAGCTCGCCGTCGACGAGGTCGAACAGGCTCAGGTGCACGGGCGGCGTCGGAGTGCCGGCTCGCCGCGGCATCGAGTGCAGCACGCCGAGGACGTCGTCCTCGAGCGCCCAGGCCCCGGGCCCGAGCGCGCGCACGGGTTCCTCGATCCGTGCGAGCGTCGCGCCCGTCCGCGTCGAGAGGACCGTGAGCCCGTCGGCCTCCTGGACCAGCACGCGCCGCGCGTCGAGCGCCACCAGGCCGCGAGCGGCTCGCCCCCTCCGCAGCACGTGGACCGTCTCCGCGTCGAGGCGAACGATGCTCTGCACGCCGAGCGGGCGGCCGAGGGGGTGGCTGCGCAGGACGAGGTGCTCTCCGGCGAAGACCGGGTCGCGGGCCTGCTGGCCCGCCGGCAGGCCGTGGCGGCCGAGCTCTCGTCCCTCGGCGCTCAGGAGGAGGACGTGGGAGCGCTCGCGCCGGCCCGGTGCGTGCCCCACGATGGCCACGCGGCCGTCGGGAGCGACCGTGATCGCGGCCTCGCGGTCCAGGAGGAGGTCCGGGCTCGCGACCCGCCGTCCGTCGCGCCAGACCGCGACGGACAGGGCGAACGGGTGCTCCGGCACGCCCTCCTGACCGGCGCCGACCAGCGTTCGCCCGTCCGGCGAGGCGAGCCAGCGCTGGTAGTCCGGCACGTCGATCGTCGTGCCGTCCGCGAACCGCACGCGCTGCCCCGCGGGAGTGCGCGAGCGCACCGCGACGGGGGA